>NZ_LZJX01000102.1:0-54485 GCF_001667595.1 Mycobacterium sp. E2989
CAAAGTCCGGGACGCCGCACCGCCGAGTTGAGCGCGTCGTGAGTCTCGGCCACCGCGAGACTGAAACCACGCACACGTTCTTCGGCGTGTCGTGTGCGAGGTTTCAGTGTCGCGCCGCCGTTCGATCCCCGACTGAGGACCACGAGACTGAAACCACGCAGACGTTCTACGGCGTGTCGCGTGCGTGGTTTCAGTGTCGCGCCTTGAGGGGAAGCCGCGCGCCGAAACACGAGACGCGCAGGGACTTACAGTCGCTCGATGATGGTGACGTTCGCCGTGCCGCCGCCCTCGCACATCGTCTGCAGGCCGTAGCGACCGCCGACGCGCTCGAGTTCGTTGAGCATGGTGGCGAACAGCTTGGCGCCGGTGGCGCCCAGCGGATGCCCGAGCGCGATCGCGCCGCCGTTGGGGTTGACCTTCTCGGGGTCGGCCTTGATCTCCTTGAGCCAGGCCAGCACCACCGGCGCGAACGCCTCGTTGATCTCGACGGTGTCGATGTCGTCGATCGACAGCCCCGTCTTCTCCAGCGCGTAGCGGGTGGCCGGGATCGGGCCGGTCAGCATGAACACCGGGTCGGCCGCGCGGGCGCTGATGTGGTGGATGCGGGCCCGCGGCGTGAGCTTGTGGTCCTTGACGGCCTGCTCCGAGGCCAGCAGCACCGCGCTCGCCCCGTCGGAGATCTGGCTCGCCATCGCGGCCGTCAGCTTGCCACCCTCGACCAGCGTCTTGAGGCCGGCCATCTTTTCCAGCGACGACTCCCTGGGACCCTCGTCCACCCGGAACGGCCCGGATTCCGTTTCCACGGTGATGATTTCGTTGTCGAAGTGACCGCTGCGGATCGCGGCGAACGCGCGCTCGTGGCTGGCCAGGGCGAAGCGCTCCATCTCCTCGCGCGACAGGTTCCACTTCTCTGCGATCAGCTCCGAGCCGCGGAACTGCGAGATCTCCTGGTCGCCGTAGCGGTGCAGCCACTGCTTGGACTCGTTGGTCGGCGAGGTGAAACCGAATTGCTCGCCGACGGTCATGGCCGAGGAGATCGGGATCTGGCTCATGTTCTGCACCCCGCCGGCTACGATGAGGTCGGCCGTGCCGGCCATGATCGCCTGTGCGCCAAAGGAAATCGCCTGCTGGCTGGAACCGCACTGGCGGTCCACCGTGACGCCGGGCACCTCTTCGGGGTAACCCGCGGCCAGCCACGAAAGCCGCGCGATGTTGCCCGCCTGGGCACCGATGGCGTCGACGCAGCCGGCGATCACGTCGTCGACGGCGGCGGGATCGACGTCGACCCGGTCGAGCAGGCCGCGCCACGCATAAGCGCCCAGGTCGACGGGATGTACCCCGGCGAGCGATCCACCGCGCTTGCCGACCGCGGTGCGCACAGCGTCGATGACGTACGCCTCAGCCATAGTTCAGTTCCCTTCCTTGGTAATTCCGCCAAGAACGATGGCGAGGTATTGCTCGCCAACCTGGTTCGCGGTCAGCGGACCGCCGGGTTGATACCAGCGCACCGACACCCAAGTGGTGTCACGAATGAAACGGTAGACGAGGTCGACGTTGAGGTCGGGCCGGAAGTACCCCTCGTCGATGCCCTGGTTGATGACCTCGACCCACATCTTGCGTTGCTGCCGGTTCATGTCCTCGATGTAGGAGAACCGGGGCTGCGACAACAACCGTTGGGCTTCGTCCTGATAGATCACGACCTGGGCGTGCCGATGCTCGATCGCCTCGAACGACGCCATGAACAGCCCCTTGAGCCGCTCCAGGGGGTTGGCCTCGCTGTCGACGATCTCGCGGTAGCGGGCGAACAACCAGTCCAGGAAGCTGCGCAGCACCTCGTCGACCATCTCCTCCTTGGAGGAGAAATGGTGATAGAGGCTGCCGGACAGAATCCCGGCGCTGTCCGCGATATCGCGCACGGTGGTGGCGCGCAGGCCGCGCTCGGCGAACATCGTCGCGGCGAGTTCCAACAACTCGTCGCGTCGGCTGTTCGCCTGACCGGCCACTCGGTCCACCCGGCCACCATATCAACCAAGCGCTTGCTTGGCCAGCTAGCCGGTCACGGATGCTGGCTGGACACCGAGATGACCTCGCCGGTGAGGTAGCTGGAGTAGTCACTGGCCAGGAACGCGATGGTGGCCGCGATCTCCCAGGGCTCGGCGGCGCGGCCGAACGCTTCGCCCGCGGAGAGCCGGTCAAGCAGGTCGGCCGAGGTGGTCTTGTCGAGGAACTTGTGTCGCGCAATGCTCGGGGACACGGCGTTGATGCGCACCCCGTACTCGACGGCTTCGATTGCGCTGCAACGGGTCAACGCCATCACCCCGGCCTTCGCGGCCGCATAGTGCGCCTGGGAGTGCTGCGCCCGCCAGCCCAGGACGCTCGCGTTGTTGACGATCACCCCGCCGTGGTCCGCTTCGCGGAAGTATCCCAGCGCCGCCCGGGTCGCCCGGAACACCGAGGACAGCGTCACGTTCAGCACGCGGTCCCACTCGTCGTCGGTCATGTCCACCACCGGCGTCTGACCGCCCAGCCCGGCGTTGTTCACCAACACGTCGAGCCGGCCCATCCGCGCGGTGGTCGAGGCGATCAGCGCCTCCACCTGCGCGGTGGAGGTCACGTCGCACAGCACGCTTTCGACCCGGCCCAACCCCAGCGCGGACAGCTCGTCGGCGGTCTCCCCCAGCCGTCGCTCGTGGTGATCGGACACCACCACATCGGCGCCCTCGGCCAGGGCCCGCCTCGCGGTCGCCGAACCGATGCCGGTGCCCGCCGCCGCCGTCACGACGACCACCTTGCCTTGCAAAAGCCCGTGCCCGGCAACCTCTTTCGGAGCTTCGGACAGGCTCATCCCTTTACCTCCCGCGGCAGGCCGAGCACCCGCTCGGCGATGATGTTGCGCTGGATCTCGTTGGATCCGCCGTAGATGGTGTCCGCGCGGGTGAACAGGAACAGCCGCTGCCATTCGTCCAACTCGCCATCGGACAGGGTCAGCCCCGGCTTGCCGATCACGTCCATCGCCAGCTCGCCCAGGGCGCGATGCCAGTTGGCCCACAACAGCTTCGACACGTTATCTTTCCCGGCGGCCTGGCCGCCTCCTTCGACGTCCATGGTGGCCAGCGCGTACGAACGCATGGCCCGCAGCCCGGTCCACGCCCGGGTCAGCCGCTCCCGGATGAACGGGTCGTCGGCGGCGCCGTTGCGCTGCGCCAGCTCGGCGAGGTTGGAAAGCTCACGGGCGTAGCGGATCTGCTGACCCAGGGTCGAGACTCCGCGCTCGAAGGTCAGCGTGCCCATCGCGACGCGCCAGCCGTCGCCGGGTTCGCCGACCACCAGTGCGGCCTCGGTGCGGGCGTCGTCGAAGAAGACCTCGTTGAATTCCGAGTCGCCGGTCAGCTGGATGATGGGGCGGATCTGCACGCCCGGCTGGTCCAGCGGCACCAGCAGATACGACAGCCCGGCGTGCCGCTTGGAGCCCTTCTCGGTGCGCGCGACCACGAAGCACCACTGCGCCCAGTGCGCCAGCGACGTCCACACCTTCTGGCCGTTGATCACCCACTCGTCGCTGTCGAGTTCGGCGGTGGTCGCCACGTTGGCCAGGTCGCTGCCGGCGCCGGGCTCCGAATACCCCTGGCACCACAGCTCGGTGACGTCGAGGATCTTGGGCAGGAAACGCCGCTGCTGCTCGGGCGTCCCGAAGGCGATCAGCGTCGGGCCCAGCAGCTCCTCGCCGAAGTGGTTGACCTTGTCGGGCGCGTCGGCCTTGGCGTACTCCTCGTAGAAGGCCACCCGGTGCGCGGTCGACAGCCCGCGACCGCCGTGCTCGACCGGCCAGCCCAGGCAGGTCAGTCCGGCCTTGGCGAGATGCTGGTTCCAGGCCCGGCGCTCTTCGAAGGCCTCGTGCTCGCGCCCCGGCCCGCCGAGCCCCTTGAGGGCCGCGAATTCGCCGACCAGATTGTCGGCGAGCCAACCGCGGACCTCCGCCCGGAACTCCTCGACGTCCTGCATGCCCTGTAGGCTAACCTACCAAGCACTTGCTTTGTTAGGAGCATCCCGATGACTGGCGACCGGCGCACCGTGCCCGCGGCGCTGGATCGTTTCGTGCACCAGTCGCCCGACCAGCCCGCGTTGGTCACCGACGAGCGTTCGTTCACCGCCGCCGAGCTGCGCGACGAAGTTCACCGCGCGGCCGCCGCGCTGATCGCGCTGGGCGTGCAGCCGGGCGACCGCGTGGCGATCTGGTCGCCGAACACCTGGCACTGGGTGATCGCGTGCCTGGCGATCCACCACGCCGGCGCGGCGATGGTGCCCCTGAACACCCGCTATACCGCCGACGAGGCGGGCGACATCCTGGCCCGCACCGGCGCGCCCGTGCTGTTCGCGATGGGCAAGTTCCTGGGCAACGACCGCGTCGCCGACTTGGATCGCATGGGCCCTGGTGCCCTGCCCGCCCTGCGGCACGTCGTCCGAATCCCGGTCGACGCCGATGACGGTAGCTGGGACGAGTTCGTCGCCAACGGGACCGACACAGCACCGGTCGCCGCCCGCGCCGCCGCCGTGACGCCCGACGACGTCAGCGACATCCTGTTCACCTCGGGCACCACCGGTCGCAGCAAAGGCGTGCTGTGCGCGCACCGGCAGTCGTTGTCGGCCTCGGCGTCGTGGGCCGCGAACGGCAAGATCACCAGCGACGACCGTTACCTGTGCATCAACCCGTTCTTCCACAACTTCGGCTACAAGGCCGGCATCCTGGCCTGCCTGCAGACCGGCGCGACCCTGATCCCGCACCTGACCTTCGATCCCCTGCGCGCGCTGCAGGCGATCGAGCAACACCGCATCACCGTATTGCCCGGGCCGCCAACGATTTACCAGACGCTGCTGGATCACCCGGCGCGCGGGGACTACGACCTGAGCTCGCTGCGGTTCGCGGTGACCGGGGCGGCCACCGTGCCGGTCGTGTTGGTGGAACGCATGCAATCCGAGCTCGACATCGACATCGTGCTGACCGCCTACGGGCTCACCGAGGCCAACGGGATGGGCACCATGTGCCGCGCCGAGGACGACGCGGTCACCGTCGCGACCACCTGCGGGCGCCCATTCGCCGACTTCGAATTGCGCATCGACGCAAGCACTCCCGGCGAGGCCGGCGAGGTGTTGCTGCGCGGTCCGAACGTGATGCTCGGTTACCTCGACGACCCGGACGCGACGGCCGCGGCGATCGACGCCGACGGCTGGCTGCACACCGGCGACATCGGCGCCGTCGACGCGGCCGGCAACCTGCGCATCACCGACCGCCTCAAGGACATGTACATCTGCGGCGGATTCAACGTGTACCCCGCCGAGGTCGAGCAGGTGCTGGCCCGCATGGACGGGGTGGCCGACGCCGCGGTGATCGGCGTCCCCGACGAACGGCTCGGCGAGGTGGGCCGGGCGTTCGTGGTGGCCCGGCCCGGAGCCGAGCTCGACGAGCAATCCGTGATCGCTTACACCCGTGAACATCTGGCGAACTTCAAGGCACCCCGGTCGGTGCGGTTCGTCGACGCGTTGCCGCGCAATCCGGGCGGCAAGGTGGTCAAACCACAACTGCGAGAGCTGGCCTGATGGATCTGGACCTAGACGAAGAGACCCTCGCCTTCCAGGCCGAGGTGCGAGACTTCCTGTCGGCCAACGCCGATGCGATCCCGACGCAGTCTTACGACAATGCCGAAGGTTTCGCGCAGCACCGGCGATGGGACCGCGTGCTGTACGACGCCGGGCTGTCGGTGATCACCTGGCCGAAGAAGTACGGGGGCCGCGACGCGCCGCTGCTGCACTGGGTGGTGTTCGAGGAGGAGTACTTCCGCGCCGGCGCGCCGGGCCGGGCCAGCGCCAACGGCACCTCGATGCTGGCGCCGACGCTGTTCGCGCACGGCACCTCCGAGCAGCTCGACCGCATCCTGCCGAAAATGGCCAGCGGAGAACAGATCTGGGCGCAAGCGTGGTCCGAGCCGGAATCCGGCAGCGACCTGGCCTCGCTGCGATCCACCGCGACCAAGACCGACGGTGGCTGGCTGCTCAACGGGCAGAAGATCTGGAGTTCGCGCGCGCCGTTCGCCGAAATGGGTTTCGGGCTGTTCCGGTCCGACCCCGAGGCCGAGCGGCACCACGGCCTGACGTACTTCATGTTCGATCTCAAGGCCGGCGGCGTCACCGTGCGCCCCATCGTCCAGCTGGGCGGCGACACCGGCTTCGGGGAGATCTTCCTCGACGACGTCTTCGTTCCCGACGAGGACGTGATCGGCACCCCGAACGACGGCTGGCGCGCGGCCATGAGCACGTCGAGCAACGAGCGCGGCATGTCGCTGCGCAGCCCGGCCCGCTTCCTGGCGACCGCCGAGCGGCTGGTGCGGCTGTGGAAAGAAAACGGGTCGCCGCCGGCGTTCGCCGACCGGGTGGCGGACGGCTGGATCAAGGCGCAGGCCTACCGGCTGCAGACCTTCGGCACCGTGACCAGGCTGGCCGCCGGCGGTGAGTTGGGCGCTGAATCGTCGGTGACCAAGGTGTTCTGGTCCGACCTCGACGTGGACCTGCACCAGACCGCGCTCGACATCCTCGCCGCGGACGGCGAGCTCGCGGGCGGCTGGACCGAAGGCCTGCTCTTCGCGCTCGGTGGCCCGATCTACGCCGGCACCAATGAGATTCAGCGCAACATCATCTCCGAACGGCTGTTGGGCCTTCCCCGGGAGAAGCGGTAATGGACTTCGCACTAGACGAACAGCAGCGGGACTTTGCGGCCAGCATCGACGCCGCGCTCGGCGCGGCCGACCTGCCCGGCGCCGTCCGGGCGTGGTCCGCGGGCGACACCGCACCCGGCCGCAAGGTGTGGGGGCAGCTGGCCGACCTCGGCGTCACCGCGCTGGCGGTCCCGGAGAAGTTCGACGGCATCGAGGCGCACCCGGTCGACCTGGTGGTGGCGCTGGAACGCCTCGGACGCTGGTGTGTTCCCGGCCCGGTGGCCGAATCCGTTGCCGTGGCACCGGTTTTGCTCGCCGACGATGAGCGCTGCGCCGCCCTGGCCTCCGGCGAGCTGATCGCCACCGTCGCACTGCCGCCGCACGCCCCGCGCGCGGTCGACGCCGACACCGCCGGGCTGGTGCTGGTGGCCGCCGACGACGGCGTCAGCCAAGCGGAGGTCGGTGAGAGGCACGAGTCGGTGGATCCGAGCCGGCCCCTCTACGACGTAACCCCCACCGGACCAGCCTGGCGGGCGGACCTGCAGCGCGCCTACGAGTTCGGGGCGCTGGCCACCGCGGCGCAGCTGGTCGGCGCGTCCGAGGCGCTGCTGCGGGACACCGTCGACTACGCCAAGCAGCGGTCGCAGTTCGGCCGGGTGATCGGTTCGTATCAGGCGATCAAGCACAGGCTCGCCGACGTGCACATCGCTATCGAGCTGGCCCGCCCGCTGCTGTACGGCGCGGCCCTGGCGCTGGCCGATCGCCCGAGCGAGAGCGCGCGGGATGTCAGCGCCGCCAAGGCGGCCGCGTCCGAGGCGGGCCTGCTGGCGGCGCGGTCGGCGCTGCAGACCCACGGGGCGATCGGGTACACCCAGGAACACGACCTGTCGCTGTGGCTGCTGCGGGTGCAAGCATTGCGTTCGGCCTGGGGTACCCCCGAGGCGCATCGGCGGCGGGTGCTGGAGGCGCTGTGCTCATGACCGAAGAACGGGAGATGCTGCGGGATACCGTCGCGGCCCTGGTGGCCAAGCACGCGAACCCGGCGGCGGTGCGCGCGGCGATCGAGTCCGAGCGCGGCTACGACGAGTCGCTGTGGCAGCTGCTGTGCGAGCAGGTGGGCGCCGCCGCGCTGGTCGTCCCCGAGGAGCTGGGCGGGGCCGGCGGCGAATTGGCCGACGCCGCAACCGTTTTGCAGGAGCTAGGGCGGGGCCTGGTCCCCTCCCCGCTGCTCGGCACCACCCTGGCGGAGCTGGCCCTGCTGGCCGCCGCCGAGCCCGACGCCGAGACGCTCGCAGCGCTCGCGGAGGGCGCCTCGATCGGCGCGCTGGTCTTCGACGCCGACTACGTGGTCAACGGCGACACCGCCGACGTTGTCGTCGCCGCCACCGACGGCCAGCTCGCACGCTGGACGCGCTTCAGCACTCAACCCGTCGTGACCATGGACCCGACCCGGCGGCTTGCCGCGGTCGCGCCCGAGGAGACCGAGACGATCGGCGCCGACCCCGGCATGGCCGACGCCGCGGCCATCCTGCTGGCCGCCGAGCAGATCGGCGCGGCCGAACGCTGCCTGGAGCTGACGGTCGAATACGCCAAGAACAGAGTGCAATTCGGCCGGCCCATCGGCAGCTTCCAGGCACTCAAACACCGAATGGCCGACCTGTACGTGGCGATCGCCGCCGCGAAGGCCGTGGTGGCCGAGGCCTGCGACGAGCCCACCCCGACCAACGCGGCCACCGCACGGCTGGCGGCCACCGAGGCGCTGTGCGCCGCGGCCGCCGAGGGCATCCAATTGCACGGCGGGATCGCGATCACCTGGGAACACGACATGCATCTGTATTTCAAGCGCGCCCACGGCAGCGCGCACCTGCTCAGCCCGCCGCGAGAGCTGCTTGGCCGCCTGGAATCCGAGGTACTCGAGACGTCGTGAACGACCATGTCGCGCTGCGTGGCGCCATCCCGCCGTTCCATGTGATGGACGTGTGGCTGGCGGCCGCCGAGCGCCAGCGCAGCCACGGCGACCTGGTGAACCTGTCCGCCGGCCAGCCCAGCGTCGGGGCGCCCGAGCCGGTGCGCGCCGCCGCGGCCGCCGCCCTGCACCACAACGAGCTGGGTTACACCGTGACCCTCGGCACCCCCGAGCTGCGCGCGGCGATCGCGGCCGATTACCAACGCCAAGGGCTGCGCGTCGAACTCGACGACGTGGTGATCACCACGGGCTCCTCGGGCGGGTTCCTGCTCGCGTTCCTGGCCTGCTTCGACGCCGGGGACCGGGTGGCGCTGGCCAGTCCCGGATATCCCTGCTACCGAAACATATTGTCCGCGTTGGGATGTGAGGTGGTTGAGCTGCCGTGCGGGCCGGACACCCGCTTCCAGCCCACCGTGCAGATGCTCGCCGAACTCGACCCGCCGCCCCACGGCGTGATCGTCGCCAGCCCGGCCAACCCCACCGGAACCGTGATCGCTCCGGCCGAATTGGCGGCGATCGCGTCGTGGTGCGAGACCTCCGGGGTCCGGCTGATCAGCGACGAGGTCTACCACGGCCTGGTGTACGAGGGGGCGCCGCGGACCAGCTGTGCCTGGCAGACATCACGAGATGCCGTGGTGGTCAACAGCTTTTCGAAGTATTACGCGATGACGGGCTGGCGGCTGGGCTGGATGCTGGTGCCGCCCGTGCTGCTGCGGGCGGTGGACCGCCTGACCGGCAACTTCACCATCTGTCCACCGGTGCTCTCGCAGCTCGCCGGGGTTGCGGCCTTCACCCCGGAGGCGACCGCCGAAGCCGAGGGCAACCTGCACCACTACGCCACCAACCGCACGCTGCTGCTGGACGGCCTGCGCGGCATCGGCATCGACCGGCTGGCCCCCACCGACGGCGCGTTCTACGTCTACGCGGACGTGTCGCAGCACACCAACGACTCGATGGCGTTCTGTTCAAAGCTGTTGAACGACACCGGAGTTGCGATCGCACCCGGAATCGACTTCGACACCACGCACGGCAATTCGTTCGTCCGGCTGTCGTTCGCCGGACCGACGGGCGACATCGAAGAGGCCCTGCGACGGATCGGCGCCTGGCTCTAGGCGTCCAGGACCTTGTCCAGGCGCGCCTCGAGCGCGCCGCGGTCGCCGACGTCGGACACGTCGATGCCGAACCGGTCTCTGAGCGTGTCGACCACCGCCGCCGCGTCGTCGAGGCGGATCTTCTCGCTGGCGTCGGCGCGGTGGATGGACAGGTTCCGCCCGGCCAGGTTCAGCCGGGCGTCGTCGGTGACGCACGCGGCCATCAGCCCGGTCACGAAGTGCGACGACGGGTGCGTCGAAACGAACCAGCTGCCCACCACCAAGTCGATGTCCGGTGCGGTCCGGGTGCCGAATTCGTAGAGGGGTTGCCACTCGCCGCGCACCTGCGCTTGCAGGATCAGGCCGTCGCCGCGGTCGTCGAGCCGGTACGGCTCGTGCGTCGTCTGCTGCACGGTGCCGGTCTCGATGCGCAGGGGCGACGTCGGGGTCTGCCCGCCGAAGCCGACATCGACGAGGTAGGAACCGTGCGAGCCGGGAAACGTAACCGCCAGCACGGTGTGCGTCTGCGGCGGCGGCGAGGGGGCGTCGGGCGGCCGCATCCACACCACCCGGCCGGCCAGGCGGCGCACCCGAAAGCCGAGATCGGCCAGCACGTAGCCCATCAAGCCGTTGTTCTCGTAGCAATAGCCCCCGCGGCGCCGACGAACGAGCTTGCCGGCGAGCGCCTCGGGGCTCAGGTCGTCGACCGGCACGCCCATCACCGGATCGAGGTTCTCGAAGGGAATCGCCCTGGTGTGGGCGCTCACCAACGCGCGCAGGACCTCGAGGTTGGGCGCCGTCGCGCCGCCATAGCCGATCCGATCGAAGTACTCGCCCAGGTTCAGCGTCATGACGCCATTCTGCTGCCAAGGCGATCGGCAGGCGTGCGCCGGCCGGTAGCGGGTATGCGTCGCAATAGTTCGGTCCCCGACGCGAAGGAGGATCCCGTGGCCGACGTCGACCTCTACCTCGACCCCGTCTGTCCTTTCTCCTGGGTGACGGCGCGCTGGCTGCTGGACGCCGCGCCATCGACGCACACCCGGGTCACCCTGCGGCAAATGAACCTGGCCATCCTCAACGAGGGTGAGGATACCGACGAAAAACACCGGCGGATGATGGAGCGGTCGACGCGACTGGGCCGGTTGTTCGCCGCGGCCGTCGGCGAGCGCGGACCCGACGCGTTCGCCGGCCTCTATGACTCCATCGGCCGCCGCATTCATGTGCGACAGGAAGACTTGACCGCGGCCACGATCCGCGCAGCCCTGGCCGAAAACGGCCTCGGGGAACGCCTTGCCGAAGCGCTCGACGACAGCGGCTACGACCAACCGGTCAAGCAGGCGCACCAAGCCAGCCAGGACGCGCTCGGCGACGAGGCCGGCAGCCCGATCATCGCGGTCGACGGCCGGGCGTTCTCCGGACCGGTGCTGACCCGCACACCGAAGGCGCAGGACGGGGTTCGGTTGCTGGAGGCCGTGCTGACGATGGCCGGCGCTCCCGAATTCGCCGCGCTGCAACGGCCGTATCAGGGTCCGCCGACCATCGACGCCTGAGCGCGGCCGCCTACTCGGATCCCGACCGGGCGAACGAAGGTTGCCGGAAAAGCACATCCGTGAGGTTCTGGGCGCTACTCTTGACCTCGCCAATCACACACTTCGCGGAGGGTTGAGCGCCAGCAAATGCCTGAAGAGCCACGGCCCGACAGTGTCGCACCGGTACCGGCTGGCATCGCCGCGGAGCTGGCGGCCGCCGGGTTCGAAGACGCGCGACAGGTAGCTCGGGGCGGGGCGGGCGTCATCTACTGCTGCTACGAGACCGCCCTCGGGCGAAACGTCGCGGTGAAGGTGCTGCCGTCGCACATCGACGACGACAGCCGCGAACGCTTCCTCCGCGAGGGCTACGCGATGGGCGGGCTCTCCGGGCATCCCAACATCGTCAACATCCTGCGGGTGGGCGTCACCGGGAGCGGCAAGCCGTACATCGTGATGCCCTACCACTCGGCGGATTCGCTGGCGGTCCGGCTGCGCCGGGAGGGGCCGGTGCCCTGGCCCGAAGCCTTGCACATCGGCGTAAAGCTTTGCGGCGCACTGGAAACCGCGCACCGGACCGGGACCTTGCACCGCGACATCAAGCCCGCGAACATACTCGTCAACGATTACGGCGAGCCGCAATTGAGTGATTTCGGAATCGCCCACATCGAAGGCGGGTACGAGACGGCGACCGGATTCTTCTCCGGCACCATCGACTTCACCGCGCCCGAGGTGATGACGGGCAATCCCGCCACGGTGGCCTCCGACATGTACTCGCTGGGCGCCACGCTCTACGCCCTCATCGCGGGCAATGCCGCGCACGAGCGCAAGAAGGGCGAGGACCTGATCGCGCAATACCTGCGGATCAGTACCGCCGGGATCCCGGATATGCGTCCCGACGGCATCCCGGACGCGGTGTGCTCGGCGATCGAGAAGGCGATGTCGATCGACCCGGCCGAGCGGCCCGCCTCGGCCGAGGAGTTCGGCCGCGAGTTGCAGGCCGCCCAGCGCCGCAACGGTCTGAAACCCGACGCGATGGCCATCACGGGGCGCGCCTCTGCCGTGGCGACCGAGGTACCGCACGCCGCCGCGGTCCCGCCCGGGCCGCACAGCGAGGTGGCGCGCCCAACGGGCCTCAACACGTCGAGCATGCCGCCCCCACCGCGGTTGCCGACCGGGCACGACGACCCGACGTCGGCGATCAGCGCCCAGATCGACCAGCAACACGCGCGGGAGACCGCGCCATTTCCGCATGCCGGGCCGGCCGAGGTGCCGGACGCGGCCAGCCTGCTGCGCGCCGCACAAGCGTCGTCGACGCAGCCCACGGCGCGGCCCCCGCAAGCCGCCGCGCCGCCGGGCCGGGGCGGCGCCCAGGGCCCGCCGCAGGGTCCCCGGGCCCGGGCGGCCGCATGGTTCGCCGAGCCGGGCAAGAAGCGGAACCGCATCGCGTTGGTGGCCGGTGCCCTCGCCGCGGTCCTGCTGTTGGTCATCGGCGGCGTCTTCTTCGCGCTTTCGCCCGACAACAAGCGCGGTTCGAAGGGCGGGTCCGGGCAGCCGACGGCGCAGCCCCCCATGCAGTGGAAGCCGATCACGAACGCGCGCATCTCGCGCGACGCCGCGGCCACCACGCAGGCCGACGGGACCATCTGGATCTTCGGCGGAATCCGCAACGACGGCGCCCACACCGGACTGCAGGAGGGCTACGACCCCGTCATCGACAGCTGGAAGGGCGGTGACGATCTACCGGTCGCCGTCTCCCACGCGATGGCGGTCACCTGGCAGGGAAACCCCGTCGTGCTCGGTGGCTGGAAATCCGAAGGCGGCAAAAACGTTGCCACCGACCAAGTTTGGCGCGTCGTCAACAGTCGTTGGGTGGAGCTGCCGCACCTGCTGCAGCCCCGGGCCGCCGCGGCGGCCGCCGTGGTGGGCGACCGCCTTATCGTCACCGGCGGCGTCGACGCCAACGGCGCGCTGCTGAACACCACCGAGGTGTTCGACGGCAACACCTGGACCCTCGGCGCGCCCATTCCGACCCCGCGCCAGCTGCTGGGCGCGGCGTCGGACGGCAAGCTGGTGTACGCGGTGGGCGGCACCAACGGCAGCGCGGACCTGGCGGCGGTCGAGGCCTACGATCCGGCCGCGAAGACCTGGACGCCGCTGCCCGCGCTGAGCCAGCCGCGCAGCGACCTCGGCGTGGCGATCGTCGACGGGCGGCTGGTCGCGGTCGGGGGCATGTCCGCGGGCCAACCGCTCAAGAGCGTCGCCGCATTCGACCTGATGACGAAGGTCTGGTCCGCCCTGCCCGACATGGCGACCCCACGGCACGGCATGGCCGTCGACGCGGTGGAGAAGTCCGTGTACGCGATCGGCGGGTCGACCGCCCCCGGCGACGGCCAGCTCACCTCGTCGGCCGAAGCGCTGAAGCTGCCGGCCCGCCGGATCCAGCCGGCGTCGCAGTGGCGCTCGCTCCCGGACGCACCGACCCCCCGACTGATGATGGCGTGGGCCGTCCAGGGCGACAAGATCTGGGTTCTGGGCGGCCTGCGCAACGGGGTCGCGCTGCAGACCGTCGAGAGCTACGACCCGCACACCGGCGTCTGGCAGACCGGTCCGCCGTTGCCCATCCCGCTGCATCACGCCGCGGCGGCGACCTACCGCGACGAAGTGGTGGTGCTCGGCGGTGCGAGCGATCAACTTGCCGACGCGTCGGACAAGGTGTTCGCGCTGCGTGGTGGCAATTGGGTTGAGCTGCCGCATCTCACGCACGCCCGTGCGGCGCCGGCCGCGGCCGTGGTGGGTGACAAGCTCGTCGTGGTGGGCGGGCAGAACGCCAAACAGCTCGTTCCGCAGACCGAGGTCTTCGACGGCAATTCGTGGACCGACGCAGCCGACATGCCCACCCCGCGCGAGCATCTGGCCGCGGTGTCGGACGGGACCTACGTGTACGCGATCGGCGGTCGGTTCCTTTCCGCCGACAAGAACTCCGCCGCGAACGAACGCTTCGACCCGCAATCGGGCGCCTGGACCAAGCTGGTCGGCATGCCCACCCCGCGCGGGTCTTACGGGGCGACCTACATCGACGGCCGCATCGTGGTGGTCGGCGGCGAGGAACCGACGATGGTGCTGAACGTGGTCGAGATGTACGACATCGCCGACGCGAAGTGGAGCACGTTGGCGCCGATGCCCACCGCGCGCCACGCCGAAGTGGTGGCGACGGTCGGCAACACCGTCTACTGCATCGGCGGTGCGAACCGGCCGACCCACGAGGGCCCGATCGCGACGGTCGAGGCGCTGGACTTCATGTAGGCCCGTGGGCCCCAGCCACGGCCAAAGCACGACTTTGTTTTATCCCTGTCAAATATGGGGACCCGATCCAGACACGGCTGCAGCACCATGCACCACTGAGACGGGAGCCTGATATGAGCACCAACACGATCTGGATCGTGGTCGCCGTCATCGCGGCAGTTCTGGTGATCGCCCTGCTGCTGCTGGCAGTCAACAAGACGAGAAGCCGGCAGCGGCAACGCCAGGCGGAGGAGATTCGGGAGCAGGCCAAGCTGGAGACCGCCAAGGTCGAACGGCGCGAGGCCCTCGCCCAGGAAACCGCCGCTAAGGCCCGCGCCGCCCAGGCCGAGGCGGAGGCCAAAGCGGCCGAAGCCGCGCGGCTGCAGGAGCGGGCCGCCAACCACCAGAGCGAGGTCGCGGCTTCGCGCGAACAACTCGAGGAGCAGCTCAAGCGCGCCGACGAACTGCACCCACGAGCCGCCGAAAAGCCGGCGGGCGAGCACGACGATCCCGGCATGGCGCAATCCGCGGAGTCGCACGATCCCACGCCCGAGGGCGAGGGCGTCCGGCACGAGACGTCCCGCGGGACGCGCTAGAGCCAGGTGTCCTGGGTGGTGGCGGTGAGGAACGCTTCCAGGTCGTCGCGCCACTGCGCCGGGGTGGTCTTGTCCGGTTCGATCCCGGTGTACTCGCCGCGATAGAACAGCAGCGGTCGCGGCTTGATCTTCGGTGCCTCCGACAATGATTGGACCGCGCCGAATACCACGAAGTGGTCGCCGCCGTCGTGGACGGACGCGACCGTGCAGTCGATGTAGGCCAGCGATCCGTCGATGATCGGCGAGCCGAGTTCGGAGGCGTGCCAGTCGATTCCGGCGAACTTATCGGGCTCCTTCGATCCGAATCGCGCGGACACGTGCTTCTGCTTCTCGGTCAGCACGTTGACGCAGAACCGGCCGCTGGCCTCGATGGCCTGCCAGGACCGCGAGACCTTGGTCGGGCAGAACAACACCAACGGCGGGTCCAGCGAAAGCGCCGCGAAGGACTGGCAGGCGAAGCCGATCGGGACCTCGTCGTGCACGGTGGTGATGATCGTGATGCCGGTGCAGAACTGGCCCAGCACCTGTCGAAAGGCGCGCGGATCGATCGGCGCGGCAGTCATCAGCCCTTGAAGCCGACGCTGAAGTCGTGGCCCCACAGGCTGATCGCGGTGCTCTCCCGAGCGATCCAGTCGTCGTCTTCGACTTGCCTTCCCTCGCAACCGAATTCGACGTCGAATCCACTCGGTGTCTTCATGTAGAAGGACAGCATCAGGTCGTTGACGTGGCGCCCCAGGGTCGCCGACATCGGCACCTTCTTGCGCAGCGCCCGGTCCAGGCACAGCCCGACATCATCGGAATTCTCGACCTCGACCATCAGGTGGACGATCCCGCTGGGGGTCTGTCCGGGCATGAAGGCCAGGCTGTGGTGGCGCGGGTTGCAGCCCAGGAACCGCAGCCAGGCCGGCGGTCCGTCGGCGGGACGGCCGACCACCTGGGGCGGCAGCCGCATCGAGTCGCGCAGCTTGAAGCCCAGCACGTCCCGGTAGAAGTGCAGGGTCTCTTCGTCGTCGCGGGTGGTCAGCACCACATGCCCCAGGCCCTGTTCCTCCGTGACGAACTTGTGTCCGTACGGGCTCACCACCCGACGGTGTTCGAGGGCCGCGCCGTGGAAGACCTCCAGGCAGTTGCCGGACGGGTCGGAGAACCGGATCATCTCGTCGACCCGTCGATCCGCCAGTTCGGCCGCGGTGGCTTCCTTGTAAGGCGTGCCCTCGACGTCGAGACGGTTCCGGATCTCTTGCAGGCCAGCGGCATTCGCGCATTCCCAGCCGGCTTCGATGAGCCGGTCCTGCTCGCCCGGAACGATCACCAGGCGGGCCGGGAAATCGTCCATCCGCAGATACAGGGCGCCTTCGGTGCTGCCCTTACCCTCGACCATGCCGAGCACCTTGAGGCCGTACTCGCGCCAGGCCGCCATGTCGGTGGCCTCGATGCGCAGGTAGCCCAGCGACCGGATGCTCATCACGCACCTCCCAGGAAATCAACGGTCAACTTGTTGAACTCGTCGAACTTCTCCACCTGCGCCCAGTGTCCACATTGCCCGAAAACGTGAAGCTGCGCACGCGGGATGGTCTTCAGCGCGACCAGCGCGCCGTCCAGCGGGTTGACCCGATCCTCGCGTCCCCAGATCAGCAGCACGGGCTGGCGCAGCCGGTGCACCTCGCGCCACATCATGCCCAGCTCGAAATCGGCCCCCGCGAACGACATTCCCATCGCCCGGGTCGCCGTCAGGGATTCCGGCGTGCTGGCCAGCGCGAACCGCTCGTCGATCAGCTCGGGGGTGATCAGCTTCTGGTCGTAGACCATGACCCGCAGGAACGCCTCGAGGTTTTCCCGAGTGGGTTCGACGGAGAACTTGCCCAGCCGCTTGACGCCCTCGGTGGGGTCGGGGGCGAACAGGTTGATGCTCAGCCCTCCGGGACCCATCAACACCAGCCGGCCGGCTCGGTCCGGGTAGTCCAGGGCGAACCGGACCGCGGTGCCCCCGCCCAACGAATTGCCCACCAGCGGAACGCGTCCCAGCCCCAGCTGATCGAACAGACCGTTGAGCGCCCGCGCGGCGTAGTGGTTGAACTGCCCGTGCTCGGCGCGCTTGTCGGAAAGCCCGTAGCCGGGCTGGTCGACGGCCAACACGTGAAACCGCTGCGCCAGCACAGGAATGTTGCGCGAGAAGTTCGTCCAGCTGGCCGCGCCCGGACCGCCACCGTGCAGCAGCACCACGGTCTGGTCGTTGCCGACGCCGGCCTCGTGGTAGTGCAGCTTCAGCGGTCCGTCGACGTCGACCTCCGCGAACCGCGAGGTGGACTCGAAAGTCAGCTGTTCGGTCGCGGTCATACCATTGTGTCGCCGGGCGGCAACCCAAATTCGTTGTTACCGAAGATCTGGTAGGCCCGCTCGGGGTCGTTGGCCGCGTGCACCCGGCCGGCGTGCGCATCGCGCCAAAAACGTTGCACCGGTTGGTCGTTGCCCAACGCGGTGGCGCCGGAGGCCTCGAACAGCCGGTCGATGGAAGCGATCGCGCGGCCGGTGGCGCGCACCTGGTCGCGGCGGGCGCGGGCGCGCAGCTCGAACGGGATCTCCTTGCCGGCACTCAACAACGCGTACTCGTCGGCGACGTTGCCGCTCAGCTGGCGCCACGCCGCGTCGATGTCGCTGGCCGCCTCGGCGATGCGCACCTTGGCGAACGGGTCGTCCTTGGCCTTCTCCCCGGCGAACGCCGCGCGCACCCGCTTGCCCTGGTGCTCCACGTGCGCGTCGTACGCGCCGTAGGCCATGCCGACGATCGGGGCGGAGATGGTGGTGGGGTGCATTGTGCCCCAAGGCATCTTGTAGACCGGCGCGGTGTTGGTCTCGTACCCGCCGGCGGTGCCGTCGTTCATCGCCTTGTAGGACAGGAAGCGGTGCCGGGGCACGAAAACGTCCTTGACGACCACGGTGTTACTACCGGTGCCGCGCAGGCCGACGACGTGCCACACGTCGTCGATGCGGTATTCGCTGCGCGGGATCAGGAAGCTGCCGAAGTCGACCGGGCGGCCGTCCTTGATCACCGGACCGCCGAGGAAGGCCCACGTGGCGTGGTCACATCCCGAAGACCAGTTCCAAGAACCGTTGACCAGATACCCGCCGTCGGTCACCACGCCCGCGCCCATGGGCGCGTACGACGACGACACCCGCACGTTCGGGTCGTCGCCCCAGACCTCTTCCTGGGCCTGCTGGTCGAACAACGCCAGGTGCCAGTTGTGCACCCCGATGATGGAGCTGACCCAGCCGGTGGAACCGCACGCGCTGGCCAGCCGCCGCACCGCCTCGTAGAACAGGGTCGGATCGCATTGCAATCCACCCCACTGTTCGGGCTGCAGCAGGGTGAAGAAGCCGATGTCCTGCAGGTCCTGAACGGTCTCGTCGGGCAGCCGGCGCAAATCCTCCGTCGCCTGTGCGCGCTCGCGAATCCGCGGCAGCAGGTCATCGATACCGGCTAAAACCGACTGCGCGTCGCGCTGTTGAATGGACGTCACTAGGTTTGCCTCCTGGGCCAAACTTAATCAGTGGACTTACACCAGAGACTAGAACACGTTCCGATTTGTGTCGAGCAGGGTATTCCTGCGGCTGGTAGCGATAGGAATCGGCTTTTCTGTAACATGTTCTAGTTGTGACGAGAGGGAGGATGGGTCGTGGCCGAGGCCAATCTCGACGAGCCGCTCGGTGACCACGTCCTGGAGCTGCAGATCGCCGAGGTAGTCGCGGAAACCGACGACGCGCGATCCCTGGTGTTCGCGGTGCCCGAAGAGCCGGGCGACCCAGAGATCCCGCCCGAACGGCTGCGCTACGCGCCCGGCCAATTCCTGACGCTGCGCGTTCCCAGCGAACGCACCGGCTCGGTGGCCCGCTGCTACTCGCTGTGCAGCTCGCCGTTCACGGACGACGCGCTGACGGTCACGGTCAAGCGGACCCCGGACGGATACGCGTCGAACTGGCTGTGTGAGCACGCGCGGGCGGGCATGCGGATCCACGTGCTGGCGCCGTCGGGCAACTTCGTGCCCAAGACGCTCGACGACGACTTCCTGCTGATGGCCGCGGGCAGCGGGATCACCCCGATCATGTCGATCGCCAAGTCGGCGCTCGCCGAGGGCAGCGGCCAGGTGACGCTGCTGTACGCCAACCGCGACGACCGCTCGGTGATCTTCGCCGAAGCGCTGCGCGAGCTGTCGGCCAAGTATCCCGACCGGCTGACGGTGGTGCACTGGTTGGAATCGCTGCAGGGGATGCCGAGCGTGCCCGCGCTGGCGAAGCTCGCCGCCCCCTTCACCGATCGGCCCGTGTACATCTGCGGGCCCGGCCCCTTCATGGATGCGGCCCGCGAAGCGCTGGACTCGCTGAAAGTGCCTGCGCCGCAAGTGCATATCGAGGTGTTCAAGTCGCTGGACTCCGACCCGTTCGCGGCGGTCAAGATCGACGACACCGCCGCGGGCGACCAGCCGCCGGCCACCGCGGTGGTGGAGCTGGACGGCGAAACCCACACGGTGTCGTGGCCGCGTCACGCCAAGTTGCTCGACGTGTTGCTCGCGAAAGGTTTGGATGCGCCGTTCTCGTGCCGCGAGGGCCACTGCGGCGCGTGCGCCTGCACCCTGAAGGGCGGCAAGGTGAGCATGGAGGTCAACGACGTGCTCGAGCAGCAAGACCTCGACGACGGCCTCATCCTGGCCTGTCAATCTCACCCGGAATCTGATTCGGTAGAAGTCACCTACGACGAGTAGTCGCGGGGTTAGGTTCACCCTTAGGGTTGGCGAACCGAGAGGGGAGCGGCATGAAGCGGCTGATCACCGGGTTTGCGGTGGCCACAACGGCCTTGGCGTTGCTGCCCGGACCGGCCGCCGGCGCGGCCAGCAACACCGCCACCACGTTGTTCCCGCTGGACGGACCCAACCAGCTGGAGACGCGCACCGTCCTCAATTGCTTCAAGGCCGACGGGCACTGTGACTTCACCGCCGGGGCCGACATGCTGACGCCCGACGGGGTGACCGGCTTCCCGCACGAGCTTTGGGCCCGGCAGACCACCGAGATCCGGTCGTCGAACCGGCTGGCCTATCTCGACGCGCACGCCACCGGTCAGTACGAGCGGGTGATGAAGTCGATGGGATCCGACGAGATCACCACGGTCTACTTCGGCGAGGGGCCGCCGGACAAGTACCAGACGACCGGGCGCATCGACTCCACCGATTGGCAGACTGGTCAGCCCAAGACGGACAACAACGTCATCGTCTGCACACACATCCAGGTGGTCTACCCCGGGGTCAACATCACCTCGCCCAGCACCTGCGCGGTCACGACGTTCTCGTAAGCCCTTGTGGCGCGCCGAGATTGCACCCGGGGTTGTGATTCCGCGAAATCCACGACCGTGGCAGCAATCTCGACGCAGATCCCGTCAGCGCGGGAGGCCGAGGAGCCGCTCGGCGGCCACGGTGAGCAGGATCTGCTCGGTGCCGCCGGCGATGGTGAGGCAGCGGGTGTTCAGGAAGTCGTACACCGCGTGGTTGCGAACCAGCCCGCCGCCGTCGGCGACGTCCATCATGTATTCGGCCAGCGCCTGCCGGTAGCGCACCCCGATGAGCTTGCGGACGCTGGACTGCGCCCCGGGGTCCTGCCCGCCCACGGCGAGCTGGGCGATCCGCTGGTCCAGCAGCGCGCCGGTTTGCGCGATGACGATCAACCGGCCGAGCCGGTCCTGCTGCGCGGCGTCGAGGTCGAGCTTCTGAAGCACCTTGAGCAGCTCCTCCATCGGGTTGCCCAGCGCGGTGCCGGTGGCCATCGCGACCCGCTCGTTGGCCAGCGTGGTGCGCGCCAGCCGCCAGCCGTCGTTGACGTGCCCGACCACCAGCTCGTCGGGGACGAACACGTTGTCCAGGAAGACCTCGTTGAACAGCGAGTCACCGGTGATCTCGCGCAGCGGGCGGATCTCGATGCCCGGCGAGCGCATGTCCACCAGGAAGTAGGTGATGCCCTTGTGCTTCGGCGCGTCGGGGTCGGTCCGCGCCAGGCACACGCCCCAGCGCGCTTTGTGCGCGGCCGACGTCCACACCTTTTGCCCGGTGAGCAGCCAGCCGCCCTCACCGCGCACGGCTTTTGTGCGCAGCGACGCCAGGTCCGACCCGGCTCCCGGCTCGGAAAACAGCTGGCACCAGAGGAATTCGCCGCGCAGCGTGCCCGGGACGAAGCGCTCGATCTGTTCGGGCGTGCCGTGTTCGAGGATCGTCGGCGCCGCCCACCAGCCGATCACCAGGTCCGGACGAGCCACGCCGGCGGCCGCGAGCTCCTGATCGATCAGCAGCTGCTCGGCCGGTGACGCGCCCCGCCCGTGCGGCGCCGGCCAGTGCGGCGCCTGCAACCCCGCCTCGGCGAGCGCCGCCTGCCGCTTCTCGGCGGGCAGCGCGGCGATCTCGGCGACGGCCGCGGCGATCTCCGCGCGCTGGCCCTCGACCTCGGTGAGGTCGATCCCCAGGCGCCGCCGCACCCCGCCCTGGGTCAGTTCGGTGACCCGGCGCAACCAGCGTTCGGCGCCGCCCAGGAACCGGCCGATGGCGTGCGCCCGGCGCAGGTACAGGTGGGCGTCGTGTTCCCAGGTGCAGCCGATGCCGCCGAGGACCTGGATGCAGTCCTTTACGTTGGCCTTCACTGCGGCGATGCCGGCGCTGGCCGCCAACGCGGCCGCGATCGAAAACTGGTCGGCGTCGCTGTCCGCGGCGGCGCGCGCGGCGTCGGCGGCGGCCACCTCGGCCTGCTCGGCGCGGCACAGCATCTCCGCGCAGAGGTGCTTGACGGCCTGGAAGCTGCCGATCGGCTTGCCGAACTGCTCACGGACCTTCGCGTAGTCGACGGCGGTGTCCAGCGACCACCGGGTCACCCCGGCCGCCTCGGCCGCGAGCACGGTCGCCGTCAATTCCTCGACGCGCCGGCGCGACGCCGTGATCGCGGTGGCCGGCGCGGACGTCAGCACCACCCGGGCCAACGGCCGGGAGAAGTCGGTGGCCTCCAGCGCCTCGACCTGCACGCCGTCGCTGTCGGTGTCCACCAGCAGCCACTCGTCGCCGGCCGGGAGCAACAGGACGCCGCCGTCGGCGGCGCCCAGGACCAACGGCAGGACTCCCGACGCCCGCGAGTTCTCGCCGTCGAACTGGGCGTCACCCTCGAGCGCCAGCCCGGCGAAGCGCTCGCCCGCCGCCAACTGCGCCAACAGATCGGGATCGGTGACGACGAGCGTCGCCAGCGCGGTGGTGGCGACCGGCCCGGGAACCAGCGCCTTGGCCGCCTCCTCGACCATCGCGCACAGGTCCTCGACGCTGCCGCCCGCGCCACCATGCTCCTCGGGGATTGCCACGCCGAAGATGCCCAGCTCGGCCAGGCCTGCGAACACCGGGCGCCACGCGTCGGCATCGCCCTGCTCGACCTCGCGGATCGCCGTGGTCCCGCCGGGGCCCGACGCCGAATTGCGGGCCCAGTCGCGCACCAGGGCGCGCGCGGCGAACTGCTCGTCTGTGACGGTCGCTACCACCGTTGGGACCTCCGCGTCCTTCGCGTCGACGTGACGTGGGGCCTACGACCCCTAGCTCCTCGATTCTCCTGCGTGCATCGGGTCGCTGCGCAACCCTCCTCTTCGCAGACTAGAACGTGTTCTAATAGTGCCAGCGATCGACCGTCAAGTCGAACGCCATCACAGCAGCACACGCCGCTGTCCCGGCGGTACGGAGGTGGGAAATTCACACTCAGCATGCGTATCGTTTGCAAGCGAGCCGCCAGGAACAGGAGCAACCCGTCACATGCCAGCCAGTGCCAACTCGAGCCGCGCTTCCGACTCGCAGCCGCGCGAGGTGATGAACGTGGCGGTATTGGCAGAGTCCGAACTGGGCTCGGAGGCCCAGCGGGAACGCCGCAAGCGAATCCTGGACGCCACCATGGCCATCGCGTCGAAGGGCGGCTACGAGGCGGTGCAGATGCGCGCCGTCGCCGATCGCGCCGACGTGGCGGTGGGCACGCTGTACCGGTACTTCCCGTCCAAGGTGCACCTGCTGGTGTCGGCGCTGGGCCGGGAATTCAGCCGCATCGACGCCAAGACCGACCGCTCCTCGATGACCGGGGGCACGCCGTTCCAGCGGCTGAACTTCATGGTCGGCAAGCTCAACCGGGCGATGCAGCGCAACCCCCTGCTCACCGAGGCCATGACGCGCGCCTACGTTTTCGCCGACGCCTCCGCGGCCAGCGAGGTCGACCAGGTCGAGAAGCTCATCGATTCGATGTTCGCCCGCGCGATGGCCGACGGCGAACCGACCGAGGACCAGTACCACATCGCCCGGGTCATCTCCGACGTCTGGCTGTCCAACCTGCTCGCCTGGCTCACCCGGCGCGCCTCGGCGACCGACGTCAGCAAGCGACTGGATCTGGCGGTACGGCTGTTGATCGGGGACACCGAAAGCAGCTAGCCGGCGATTGTCACGCGGGCGGCCCCGCCGTGCGGCCCCGGATGAGCTCGGTGCCCAACACCTCGACGACCGGCAGGCCCGACCGCGGCGGACGCAACAACAACTCGCCCGCCCGGCGGCCCTTCTGCAGGCTCGGCTGCGCCACCGTGGTCAACCCGCGGCCGATCGCGTCCGGTACGCCGTCGAAACCGGTCACGGTCATCTGCCCCGGCACGTAAATGCCATGTGCGCGTAGGTAATCCATGGCCGACAGAGCCAGGATGTCCGCCGTGCACATCAGCGCGGTGATCCGCGGATTGGCCTCCAGCGCGGCCTTGGCGGCGGTGCCGCCGGAGTCCGGCTCGTGCTCGTAGCTCTCCACCACGGTCAGCGCGTCGGGGTCGATGCCGGCGGCCGTCATCGCCTCCCACACGCCGACGATGCGTTCGCGCTGCACGTCGAAGGCCGGCGATCGCAACCGGTCGGCGTCCACCAGTCCCTGCCGGCGGTCGCGGCCCAGCCGCATGGTCAGCAGCCCGATCTCGCGATGCCCCAGCCCCAGCACGTACTCCGCCAGCCCACGCATCGCCGCCCGGTCGTCGATGGCGACCCGGGACACACCGGCGAGCCCCTTCGGTTGGTCGACGACCACCACCGGCAACCGGCGCTGCAAGACGACCTGGAGGTACGGGTCCTCTTCGCAGACCGAATACACCACGAAGCCGTCCACCCCGGCGCCGAGCACCGCGCCCGTCCCGTCTTCGATGCTGCGGCCGGGGCCGACGGCCACCAACAGCAGGCCCTGCCCCAGCTCCTCGCAGGACTGCGCGACCCCGGCGACGAAATCCCGCGCCGCCGGGTCGCTGAAGAAGTAGGTCAGCGGCTCGGCCATCACCAGCCCGACCGCGCCGGCCTTGCGGGTGCGCAACGACCGCGCCACCGGGTCGGGACCCGGGTAACCCAACCGCTTGGCCGTCGCGAGCACCCGTTCACGGAGATCGGCGGAGAGCTGATCCGGCCGGTTGAAGGCATTCGAGATCGTGGTGCGTGAAACCTTCAGTTCGTCCGCCAACGACGCCAGCGTCGCACGCCGGCGCGATGCGGGACTCACAGTCGGTGACGCTACAGCGAATCCGCATGCGCGCGTGCGCGGCGTACACCAGTCACTTTGTAATGGAAACGATTTTCATTAGTATTGTGGGTCGGCCGACCGGCCGGCGAGAGGACATCGAACGTGCGCATGGCGCTGAGGCGGGGGCGGATCGCGATGGCCGGGCTGCGTTGGCTGCCCGCCGCGCTGGCCTTGCTGGCCGCCGTCGGCTGTGGCGGCGTCGCGCACCCGCGGGCGGCCACCGTCGTCGCCTCCACCGGCGTATGGGGCAGCGTGGCCAGCGCCGTCACCGGCCGTCACATCGCGGTCAGGTCGATCCTGACCGGGGGCGACACCGACCCGCACTCCTACCAAGCCAGCCCTTCGGACGCGGCCGCCATCACCGACGCCACCCTGATCGTCTACAACGGCGGCGGCTACGACCCCTGGGTGGAGCAGGTGCTGGCCAGTCACCCCGGCGTGAAGTCCATCGGCGCCTACTCGTTCCTGAAGGCAACCGCCACCGGGGAGCAACCGGCCAACGAGCACGTCTTCTACGACCTCGACGTCGCCAAATCGGTGGCGTTCGCCATCGCGGACCGCGTGGCCGCCATCGACCCGGCGCACGCCGCCGACTACCGTGCCAACGCGGCCGAGTTCTGCCGCGGCGCGGACGCGATCGCCATCTCCGAACACGCCATCGCCAGCGCCTACCCGGGCACCGCGGTCATCGCGACCGAACCCGTCGGGTACTACCTGCTTTCGGCGTCCGGCTTGATCAACCGCACGCCGCCCGCCTTCACCGCGGCCAACGAGAACGAGACGGATCCCTCGCCGTCCGACATGGCGTTCGTCCTCGACCTGATCAACCACCGTCAGGTGGCGGCGCTTCTGGTCAACCCGCAGACATCCACCGCCGCGATCAACGGCGTGCGCGACGCCGCGCGGCGCGCGGGCGTGCCGGTGACCGAGGTCAGCGAGACCCTCCCCGAGGGCACGGATTACCTGACGTGGCAACGCAATACGGTCAACCAGTTGCTGGCCGCGCTGCAATCACGCCGGTCAGTGCAGCCGTGACGCTCGACGCGGTCCACGCCGTCGACCGCCACCCGGACACCGTCTCGCTGCGCGGCGCCCGTCTGGCTTTCGGTGACCGGGTGCTGTGGGACCATCTCGACCTGACGGTGTCGCGCGGCGAGTTCATCGCCGTCCTCGGCCCGAACGGCAGCGGCAAAACGTCGTTGCTCAAGGTGCTGCTCGGTCAGCTGCCGCTGTCCGCGGGAACCGCGCTGGTGGACGGGAAGCCGATGACCTCGGGCAGCGGGCGCGTCGGCTACGTGCCGCAGCACCGACCGATGGACCACGAGGTGATGCTGCGGGGTCGCGACCTGGTGCGGCTGGGTGTCGACGGGCATCGCTGGGGCGCCATGCCCCTGCGATCCGCCGACCGGGCCCGCCGGCGGGCGGCCGTGGCCGCGGCGCTGCGGCAGGTCAACGCCGAACACCTGGCGGATGTCCGGGTGGGCGTGATGTCGGGTGGCGAGCTGCAGCGGATGCGCGTCGCGCAGGCGCTGGTCAGCGACCCGATGCTGCTGCTGTGCGACGAGCCGCTGCTGGCGCTTGACCCGGCGAACGCGAAGCTGGTGTCCGCCCTGATCGACCGGCGCCGCCGGGACGCCGCGACCACCGTCATCGTCGTCACCCACGACGTCAACGCGATCCTGCCGTACGTCGACCGGCTGATCTACCTGGTCGACGGGCGGTTCCGGATCGGCACGGTGGAGGAAGTGATGACCACCCAGACGCTGTCGATGCTGTATCGGGCCGACATCCAGGTGGTCAAGGTCAAGGACCGCTACGTGGTGGTGGGCGATACGACCGACGAGGCCCACCCGTGAATCACCGGCTCACCGACGTCCTGGCCCACCTGCTCGACTTCGACATCACCGCCCATCTGCTCGGCCACGACTTCGTCCAGCAGGCGCTGATCGCGGCCGCGCTGCTGGGGCTGGTGGCCGGGCTGATCGGGCCGTTCATCGTCATGCGCCAGATGTCGTTCGCCGTGCACGGTTCCAGCGAATTGTCCTTGACCGGAGCGGCTTTCGCGTTACTGGTGGGCATCGAAGTGGGGGTGGGCGCCCTGGTCGGCAGTGCCCTGGCGGCGGCGCTGTTCGGCGTCCTGGGCCGGCGGGCCCGCGAGCGTGATTCGGTCATCGGCGTGGTGCTGGCCTTCGGGCTGGGCCTGGCGGTGCTGTTCCTCTACCTCTACCCGGGCCGGACCGCGACCAGCTTCGCGTTGCTCACCGGACAGATCGTCGGCGTCGGCTACACGGGACTGGCCATGCTGGCGCTGGTGTGCCTGCTCGTGATCGCCGTCATCGCGACGTGCTATCGCCCGCTGCTGTTCGCGACCGTCGATCCCGACGTCGCCGCGGCCCGCGGCGTGCCCGTTCGCGCGCTCGGCATCGTGTTCGCCGCGCTGGTAGGCGTGGTGGCCGCTCAGGCCGTCCAGGTGGTCGGGGCCCTGCTGGTGATGTCGCTGCTGATCACGCCGGCGGCCGCGGCCGCCCGGGTGGTGGCCTCCCCGGCGGCCGCGCTGGTGGCCTCGGTGATCTTCGCCGAGGTTTCCGCGGTCGGGGGCATCGTGCTGTCGCTGGCGCCGGGCGTCCCGGTGTCGGTGTTCGTGGCGGGCATTTCGTTCCTGATCTACCTGGCCTGTTGGTTGCTGGGGCGCCGGCAGGAGTTCGCGGCCTAAGCTTGTCGACACCGATAAGCCCGCGTCCGAAAGGCTCTGGTGCGTAGGCAATTCGCGAGCGTCCTGCAGGCGGCGGTGTGTGCCCTGACGGCGGGCTGCACCACCACCGTCGGCGGCAGCGCCGCGCCCGCGGACAACCACGGTCCGCTCTCTCAGGCTCCAGTGGCCGTCACCGCCCTGGACGGGCTGCTGCTCGACGACAGGAAGATCTACGACATCCTGGGTGCGGCACTGCGGATCCGGTACCGCACGCAGGACATGTGGGACTCCAGCGGCACGTTCAGCGACAAGAGCTGCCTGGCCATGGCCGGGCCCGCCCAGCAGGCCGTGTACGCGGACACCGGCTGGACCGCGGTGCGCGGCGAGCGACTGGACGACAGCTACGACAACCCCATGGTGCGCAACTATTCCGTCGACCAGGCCGTGATCGCCTACCCCACCGCCCGGCAAGCCAACGCGTTCTACGAGGCATCGGCGCGCAGGTGGTCCGCCTGCGCCAACCGCCGGTTCGTCGACCATCCGCCGGGGCAGCCCGAGGTCGCGTGGGCGGTGGCCGATTCCCACGCGGTCGGCGGCACGCTCAGCACGTCCGAAGAGCAGCAAGGCAGCGAAGACGGCTGGCGGTGCCAGCGCGCGCTGACCGCGCGCAATAACGTCGTCATCGACGTGGCCACCTGCGGCTCGTTCCTGCCGGGTGGGTCCGCGGTGGACATCGCCCAACAAGTCGCGGCGGCGGTCGTCACCCGGTAGCGACGGCCGCCCCATAAGCTGGGCGGGTGGCCCGCATCGACCTCAACGCCGACCTCGGCGAGGGCTTCGGCGTCTGGCGCCTGGGCGATGACGACGCCATGCTGCGGATCGTCACCAGCGCCAACGTCGCGTGCGGATTCCATGCCGGGGACCCGGCCGGCCTCCTGCGCGTCTGCCGGTCGGCCGCCGAGCGCGGCGTCCGCATCGGCGCGCAGGTGAGCTATCGAGACCTGGCCGGGTTCGGCAGGCGCTTCATCGACGTCTCCGCCGACGACCTCGCCGCCGACGTCGTCTATCAGATCGGCGCGCTGCAGGCGATCGCGCGCGCATCCGGCTCCGCGGTTTCCTACGTCAAACCCCATGGGGCGCTGTATAACTCGATCATCACCAACCGCGATCAGGCGGCCGCGGTCGCGGAGGCGGTGCGGATGGTGGACCCGGGGCTGCCGGTGCTGGGCATGGCGGGTTCGGTGTTCTTCGACGAGGCCTCGACCCGTGGCTTGCGCACGGTGGCCGAAGCCTTCGCCGATCGCGCCTACCGGCCGGACGGCCGGCTGGTGTCCCGCCGGGAGCCCGGCGCCGTGCTGCACGACGCGGCCGCGATCGCCGACCGCGTGCTGGGCATGGTGACCAGCGGCCGGGTCACCGCCGTCGACGCCACATCGGTCACGGTTACGGCGGAATCGGTTTGCGTGCATGGCGATTCGCCCGGTGCGGTGCAGATCGCGACCGCCGTGCGGGACCGGCTCACGGCGGCCGGCGTCGAGATCGGGGCGTTTCGCTGATGCGGCTCAAGCCCGGTCGACCCGACATCGCGCGGTACGCGGACCGGTTCGACGCGCCCGCCGCCGAACCCGGATCCCTGTCGGTGACGTGGATGGGCGTGGCGACGCTGCTCGTCGACGACGGCTCGTCGGCGCTGCTCACCGACGGCTACTTCTCCCGGCCGGGCCTGGCGCGGGTGGCCGCCGGCAAAGTGGCGCCGTCACCGGCCCGCGTGGACGGTTGCCTGGCCCGGGCCAAGGTGTCCCGGCTGCAGGCCGTGATCCCGGTGCACACCCACATCGATCACGCGCTGGACTCCGCGCTGGTGGCCGACCGCACCGGCGCGCGGCTGGTGGGCGGCCGGTCGGCGGCCAACGTCGGGCGCGGATACGGGCTGCCCGAGGACCGCATCGTGATCGCCGCCAGCGGAGAGCCGATCGCGTTGGGGGCCTACGACGTGACGCTCGTGGAGTCCCATCACTGCCCCCCGGACCGGTTCCCCGGCACGATCGACGAGCCGCTGACGCCGCCGGTCAAGGCGTCGGCCTACCGTTGCGGCGAGTCATGGTCGACGCTGGTGCACCACCGGCCCTCGGGCCGCCGGCTGTTGATCCAGGGCAGCGCCGGGTTCGTCGAGGGCGCGCTTGCCGGCCGGCGCGCCGACGCCGTCTACCTGTCCGTGGGGCAGCTCGGGCTGCAACCGCGGTCCTACCTGGCCGACTACTGGAACGAGACCGTCCGCGCGGTGGGCGCGCGCCGGGTGATCCTCATCCACTGGGACGACTTCTTCCGGCCGCTGTCAAAACCGCTGCGGGCCTTGCCGTATGCGGGTGACGACCTGGACACCTCGATCGAAGTCCTCGACGAGTTGGCCATGTCCGACGGCGTCTCGCTGCACCTGCCTACGGTGTGGCGACGCGAGAATCCTTGGGCCTGAAGCGGTTACATTGACCCTGACCCTTGCGCTGGTGCTGCTCGCTGCCGTGCTGGCCTTCGCCGTGGTGCGTCCGCGGGGCTGGCCCGAGGCGGTGGCGGCGGTTCCGGCGGCCCTGATCCTGATCGCGGTCGGCGCGATTTCGGTGCATCAGGCGGTCGAGGAGGTGGCCGGGCTTGCGGGGGTGGTCGGGTTCCTCGGTGCAGTGCTGGTGCTGGCCAAGCTGTGCGACGACGAGGGCCTGTTCGAGGCGGCGGGTGCGGCGATCACCCGCGGGCGCGTCGGATCGGGCGGCCTGTTGCGCCGGGTGTTCGTCATCGCCTCCCTGATCACCGCCGTGCTGAGCCTGGACACCGCCGTGGTGTTGCTGACCCCGGTGGTGCTGGCGGCCGTCCGCCGGCTGCGAACCCCGGTGCGGCCGTACGCCTATGCCACCGCACACCTGGCCAACGGCGCCTCCCTGCTGCTGCCGGTGTCGAATCTGACCAACCTGCTGGCGTTCCACGCCGCCCACCTTTCGTTCACGCGGTTCACCCTGCTGATGGCGTTGCCGTGGGTGGGCGTGGTGGTCACGCTGTACGCGGTGTTCCGTTGGTTCTTCGCGCGCGACCTGCGGGTGCAGCCGCGGCCGGAGCAGCCGGGACCGGCGCCGCGGCCGCCGGTGTTCGTGTTGGTGGTGGTGGGGCTCACGCTCGCGGGGTTCGCGGTGGCACAGTCCATCGGGGTGGCGCCGGCCTGGGTGGCGCTCGCCGGGGCGGTCGTGCTGGCCGTGCGCAGCCTGAGCAGGGGACACACCTCGGTGGTCGACATCGCCCGTTCGGTGCACGTGTCGTTCCTGGTGTTCGTGCTCGCCCTCGGCGTGGTGGTGCGGGCGGTCATGGTCAACGGCATGGACAGGGCGATGTCGGCGGTGCTGCCCTCCGGCTCGACGCTGCCCGCCCTGCTGGCCATCGCCGCGGTGGCCGCCGTGCTGGCGAACGTCGTGAACAACCTGCCCGCCACCCTGGTGTTGCTGCCATTGGTCGCGCCGAGCGGACCGGTCGCCATCCTGGCCGTCCTGCTCGGCGTCAACATCGGCCCCAACCTGACCTACGTCGGATCGCTGTCGAACCTGTTGTGGCGGCGCGTGCTTCGCCAGCACGACGTCGACGCCGGCGTCGGCGAATACAGCCGCCTCGGATTGTGCACCGTGCCCGTCTCCCTGGTGATCGCGGTGCTCGCCCTGTGGGCTTCGGTGCGGCTGCTCGGCGCCTAGCCGATCGCCTCCCGGAATTCCACCCCCTGCTGCAGCGCCCGCGCCGCTTCGGCGATGTCGACGACGGGATAGATCCGGTAATCCAGGACGGTGGCGAATTGGCTTGTGGTCTCGACCAAATCGGCCGGATTGTCGGATTCCAGCACCGCGAATCCACCGCCGCCGTCGATGCGGCCGACGAACTGGTGATACGTCGTGGTCTGTGGTTGCGACCACTTCGAGTACGCGGCCAGGCCGCGGCGCAAGCTTTCGTCGTTCTCGGCCGCCGTTCCGTTCAGGCGATATGTCCAAGCCACCACGTATTTCATCGCGATCTCCTTTTCTCGTCGGGATCGCAACGCTAGGGCCGGATTACGTTCGGCGCACGAGTAGCCGCCTACTCGAAACGGGGTCAACCGGACCCGGCGCCCGGCCCCGACCGGATGATAGTCGCCAGTTCCTCGCGTGACTGGGCGCCCACCCGCTGGCAGGCCCGGTAGATGTGGCCCTCCACCGTGCGCACCGACATCACCAACTTCTCGGCGATCTGGCGGTTGGACAGACCGGCCACGGCGAGTTCGATGACGTCGCGCTGGCGACCCGACAGCTTGAGGCCCGCGGGCGTCCGCAACGCCGGTGTGCACAGGCCGCCACATTCCTCGGCCAACTCGCCGGCCAGCGCCGCGGCGTAAAGGCCGCGCTTGTGCTGTTGGCCGTCGATGAACGCCGCGGATGCCTGCGCGGCCGCGTCGGCGGCCGCGGCCCGGTCACCGATCGCCCGATAGGCCGCCGAAACCGCCAGCAGGCCCTCGCCATTCCCGGCCAGCAGGGCCTCCGCGTGCGACGCGATGGCGTCGGCCAGCGGCAGCGACAACGCCCCGGCCAGCTCCCGGGCCCGCGGCGCCCCCGACGCGTCCCCCCATTGCGCCGAGGCCTGAATGCAGGCCAGTTCGTGGGTCGGCTGCCCGCGCTCGCGCGCGAGCAGCGCGGCGCTCTGCGCGGTCGCCACCGCCTCGCCGAGGCGACCGCTTGCCGCGAGCGCCCACCCGTTGGCCAGCGAAAGGCCCGTGTGCATGAACAAGTAGTCGGCCGGCACGCAGGACCGCGCCCCGGCGACCGCGTCGTTCGCTTCGGCCGGGTGCCCGAGCTTGCCGTGCGCCTCGGCCAGGGCGAAATAGCTCGCCGGTCGCAGACCGCTTGTGGTGGCGTGTATTTGCGCACCGGCGAGGGCTTCGTGGACCAGCCGGGCCGCTTCGGCGACTGCCCCGCGGGCCAGGTCGGCGTTGCCGAGCAGCAGGGCCAGGTTCGCGTAGGCCAGACCCGGGACGTCGCGCGCCGCGTCGGCCATTGTCTTTGCCAGACTGACGAATTCGTCGATGCGGCCCGTCAACCGGCAAGCCCGCCCGTAGACGGCGCCGAACCAGAACCGCATGTGCGAGGCCTCGAAGGATGTGGTCGCCCGGCGCAGCGCCTGCTCGGCCTCGGCGGCCAGGCCGTCGACCCGTCCCAACGCCCCCATCGCCATGATCAAGGCCAACGACGCCATCATCGCGTGGAAATCCGGCAGCCCATCCGAATCCAGCGCGGCCCTGGCCCTTTCGGCCGCGAGCTGACAGCGCGCGGCCACCGCATCCAGGCACGCCTGCACCGCCAACCGCGCGGCCACCTGGGCCGGCGTCTCGGCCGCCTCGGCAAGGCCGTCGAGGATCACCGCGGCGTCCGCCGGCCTGCCTAGCATCCACACCAGGTTGGCCGCACGCAGGGTCGCCCAGTAGTGCGCGTCCGGCGCATCGCCGCCGGGGCCGCCGGTGATCGCCCGCAACGCCTCCTCGGCCTGCTCGCCGCGACCGAGCAGCACCAGGTTCGTCGCGCGCACCCCCGCCGCCCCAGGCGCCCCGGCCTGCGCGGCGGCGTTGGCAAGCCGGTCGGCCAGCTCCAGGTCCAACAGCGACATCGCGTGCCGGGCCGATTCCAGATACAGCTCCGGTTGCGGGTCCAGATCCGACTCCAGGCTCAGCAGCGCCCGGCGCACCGTGGCCTGCATGTCGGCGTCGCCGTCCTGCGCCAGCCGCGTCGCCAGCCTGCCCCGGATCTTCGACAGATACATCTCGCCGGCGCCGGCGCGGCGAAGCTCCCCGTACAGCGGGTGCGCGAGCCTGGCCACCAAACCGCCGGCGGTGCGTTCGACGTTCACCAGGCCCATCGCTTCGGCGGCCACCAAGTCCTCGCGAGAAACCAAGTCGCACAACAGGTCCACCGGCAGCGGCTCGCACTGCGACAGGGTGTCGACCACCAGCGCGAGCGGCGGGGTCAGGCGGCCGAGCTGGCGCCCCACCGTTTCGGACAGGCTGGCCGAAACCGCGACGTCGCCGTCCCACATCCACACCCCGGCCACCTGCCGGACCCGTCCGGCCGCCATCTGATCGCTCAGCAGCTGCCGAAGAAACAGGGTGTTGCCGCCGGTGAGCCGCCGGAACCGGGCCGCGCATCGCGCGTCGACCGGACCGCCCAGCGTCCGCTCGATCACCTCGCGCGTCGCCGCGGCGGAGAGCGGCTCCAGGTCGAGGCGACTCAGCAGGCCGTCCTTCCACAACGCCGTCACCGCGTCGGGCTCTTCGCCGCCGGTGCGCACCGTGACCACCAGCCGGGCCCCGCCGGACTGTGCCAGCTGGTGAATCACCAGCGCCGACAACCCATCCAGCAGGTGCGCGTCGTCGACCCCGATCACCACGCGGCCCCGATGCTGGCGCGCCACGAACGACTCGATCACGCGTCGAACGTTGGTCAGCGGATCGGACATCGCGTCGCCGAGGAGGCCGATGAAGGCTCCGAGCGGCAGCGCGCGGGCCGACTGGGTGCCGACAATCCATTTGATGCGCTCACCCGACGCCCCGGCGCGCCGCAGCGCTTCGCGGGCCAGCCGGGTCTTGCCCACCCCGGCGGCGCCCGCGATCAGCACCCCGGAGTGCTGGTCAGCCCCGCTCAGGGCGCGTCGAATGGTTGCTAACTCGTTGTCGCGCCCAATCAGCAGATCACCGCTGATCACGCGGCGACTATAACCGCGCGGCGGCAGCGGCGTGGCCGATTGTCGGCGTTTCGGCGCGCCGTGCCCGGTCCGCTCACCCAAGTCGCGTAGCGGACTACGCTATCGGCCCCCAGCGCGCGCTGTGAGCATGGCTTTCGTCAGCTTGCGGGTCAGAAAGGCGGCGGGTCATGTCCGACATGAGGGCCAGGATCGGTAATCACGCGGTGGTGTTGGGAGCGAGCATGGCCGGTTTGCTGGCCGCGCGGTCGCTCGCCGACTTCTTCGACACGGTCACCGTCGTGGAGCGCGACCCGCTCCCCGACGCCGACACCGCCCGCCGGGGCGTGCCGCAGGGCCGGCACCTGCACGCGCTGTTGGCCCGGGGCGCCCAGGTGATCGAGGGGATGTTCCCCGGCGTCCTCGACGAGATGATCCTCGACGGCGCACAGTACTTCGACGGCCAGGACCTGTCCGGGCTGTACTACGACGTGGGCGGCCACCTGATGGCGCGGCGCGGCAGCGCCACCGGGTTGACCGCCTACAGCGCGACCCGGCCCTTCCTCGAGGACCACGTCCGCATCCGGCTGCGTGAGATCCCCAACGTCACGCTGCTCGACGACCACAGCATCTTGGGCCTGATCTCAACGGCGGACCGGCACCGCGTCACCGGGGTGCGGGTCGTCGGTCAACACAGCGGCGAACCCGTCACGCTGCACGCGGACCTGGTCGTCGACGCCACCGGGCGCGCCGCCCGCACCCCCACGTGGCTGGAAAGCCTGGGATACGACCGCCCGCGCGAGGATCGCGTCGTAGTCCAGCTGACGTACGCCAGCCAGGCGCTGCGGATCACGTCGGACGCGCCGCGGGAGCTCGGCTTCCTCGTCGGGATCGTGCCGGGCCGGCCGAGGGGTTGCGGCCTGTTGCACTGCGAGAACGACACCTGGCTGCTCACGGTGATGGGGGTGGCCGGCGAGGAGCCGAAGACGCTCGATCTTGCGACGTTGTGTGATTTCGTGGCGGACTGCGCGCCGGCCCATCTGCTGGCCGCGGTGCGCGCGGCCGAACCCATCGGGGAGCCGGTGCGGCACCGGGTGCCGTGCAGCCGGTGGCGGCGCTACGACAGGATGCGGCGCTTCCCCGAGGGCCTGCTGGTCACCGGCGACGCGATCTGCAGCTTCAACCCGATCTATGGCCAGGGCATGACGGTGGCCGCGCTCGAGGCGTTGGCGCTGCGCGACTGCCTCTCCGCCGGCGGCGACGACCTGGCGCGGCGCTTCTTCCGCGCCGCGGCGGCGCCGATTCGCCAGGCGTGGCAGCTGTCGACCAACCCCGACCTTGCCCTGCCCGAAATCGAGGGCACCGCACCGCTGGTCGCGCGATTGTTCAACAAGTACGTCGATCGCGTGCTCGCGGCGGCCGAAAGCGACACCGTCGCGTTCAATCAGTTCATCAGGGTGACCTCGCTCGTCGACCCCGCGACGAAACTGTTGCGCCCGAACATGATCTGGCGCGCCGCCCGCGGGCGCCGGCACGGTGTCGAGCAACCTGACGCGCCCGCCGACGTTCTGGTGAAGGCGGTGCCCTGACCTACCGGTGGTAGGCCGGCGGCAGCGGCATCCCGAGTTCGCCCAGCACGCCGCGCAGCAGGGTCGGGAAGTCGGTGATGATGCCGTCGACGCCGTAACCGATCTGCTCGCGCATGGCGCCGGCGTCGTTGACGGTCCATGCAATGACCTTGAGCCCCAACGCGTGCGCGTGGTCGACATAGGCCGCCCCGGCGACCAGCGCATAACGGGGCGAGACGACGTTGGCGCCCACCAGCAGCGCGCCGAGCATCGGATCGCCTACGGCGCCGGCGTCGACGCCGGCCAGCCACGGTGAGCCCGGGGACCACGTCTGCTCGTTGTACAAGGCGACCAACGGAATCGACGGCTCGGCACGGTGAACCAGCGGCAGCGTCCGCCAGTCGAAGCTTTCGATCTCCACCCGGTCGAGCTTGCCCGCCGATCTGACCGCCGCCAGGATCACGTCGACGAACTGCTGGGGGTCGGCCGACGTGCCGGGCCGGTCGGCCGCCACCTTGGTCTCGATGTCGTAGCGCACGGCGGCGTGGTAGGAGTCGGCGAGCGCGAACACCTCCGGCAGGACGGCTATTTTGTTGCCCCGCACCACTTCGGCGTCGGGGAACTCGGCCAGCCGCCGCCCGCAGTCGAGCGTGCGGATCTGGGCCACGGTCAGCTCGTGGACCAGCTTGCCGACGTAGGGGTACTGCGGGTCGCCGGTGAACGCGGGTCCGGTGTCGGCGCATTTCTCGGCGTCGATCGTCGGGTCGTGCCACACCAGCGGTTGCCCATCCCTGGTGATGTTGACGTCGAGTTCGAGTGTGTCGACGCCCAATTCGAGCGCCTTCGCAAACGCGCGCAACGATTCCTCGGTGGTCTCCCCGCGCCCGCCGCGGTGGGCCTGCAGGTCGAAGCCGGCTGGTTGCGCCGAGGCGTTCGACGCACAGAGCAGGCCCAGCCCCAGCAGCGCGGCGACGAGGCGTGCTAACAATTAATGCCTGCGCTGACGGGCGATTTCGGCGAGCACCACCCCGGCGGCCACCGAGGCGTTCAGCGATTCGGCCTGCCCGGCCATCGGGATGGACACCACCTCGTCGCAGTTCTGCCGCACCAGTCGCGACAGCCCTTTGCCTTCCGACCCGACGACCACCACCAGCGGGTCGGCGCCGTCCACGTCGTCGACCATGGTGTCGCCGTCGGCGTCCAGGCCGATCACCCGGATGCCGCGGTCGGCCCAATCCTTAAGCGTCCTGGTGAGATTGGTGGCCCGGGCCACCGGGACGCGGGCCGCGGCGCCGGCGCTGGTGCGCCAGGCCACCGCGGTCACCGACGCCGAACGCCGCTGCGGGATCAGCACGCCGTGACCGCCGAACGCCGCGACCGACCGCACGATCGCGCCCAGGTTGCGGGGATCGGAGATGTTGTCCAACGCGACCAACAGCGCGGGCGGGGTGTTGAGCGCGGCCGTCAACAGATCGTCGGGGTGGGCGTAGTTGTACGGAGGCACCTGCAGGGCGATGCCCTGATGCAGGTGGTTGCTGGTCATCCGGTCCAGGTCGGTGCGCGGCACCTCGAGGATCGAGATGCCCGAATCCGCGGCGCGGGCAACGCTTTCGGTGACCCGTTCGTCGGCGTCGATGCCCACGGCCACGTACAGGGCGGTCGCCGGAACACCGGCACGCAGGCATTCCAGCACCGGGTTGCGGCCGAGCACGGTTTCCGTCTCGTCGGTCGGCCGCTTGGCGGGCCGGCGCGACTGGGACTGGGCGCGCTTGGCGGCGGGGTGGTTGGGGCGCAGGTGCGCCGGCGGGGTGGGTCCGCGGCCCTCCAGGCCCCGGCGGCGCTGGCCGCCCGAGCCGACGGTGGGCCCCTTCTTGCTGCCCGCTTTGCGGATCGCCCCGCGGCGCCGCGAATTGCCGGCCATCTAGTCGGCGCGCTTTTCTTCGCCGGCCTGTAGCGACCACTGCGGCCCGTCGGCGGTGTCGGTGACCTCGATGCCGGCGATCTTCAGCCGGTCCCGGATCTCGTCGGCGAGTGCCCAATTGCGTTGCTCGCGCGCCTTTTCCCGGTTTTCCAACTCGGCCCGCACCAGCACCTCGACGGCGGCCAGGGCGGCCGACGTCTCGTCGCGGGTCTCCCAGCGCTCGTCGAGTGGGTCGCAGCCCAGGATGCCCATCATGGCGCGGATCGCGCGGGCATGCCGCAGCGCGCCCTCGTGATCGCCGCTGTCGAGGGCCCGGTTGCCCTCCGCGCGGGCGTGGTGCACCTCGGCCAGCGCGGCCGGGACGGCCAAGTCGTCGTCGAGCGCCTCGGCGAAGTGCGGGGTCCATTCGCCGGGCTCGACGGCGCCGACGCGAACGCGGACGCGGTGCAGGAATTCCTCAACGCCCACATAAGCTTTCACCGCGTCCTGCAGGGCGGTGTCGGAGAATTCCAGCATCGACCGGTAATGCGCGCTGCCCAGGTAGTAGCGCAGCTCCGCCGGTCGCACCCTCTCCAACAGCGCCGGGATGGCCAGCACGTTGCCCAGCGACTTGCTCATCTTCTCGCCGCCCATGGTGACCCAGCCGTTGTGCAGCCAGTAGCGGGCGAACCCGTCGCCGGCGGCGCGGCTCTGCGCGATCTCGTTCTCGTGGTGCGGGAACACCAAATCCATTCCGCCGCAATGGATGTCGAATTCTGGTCCCAGGTAGGTGCGGGCCATCGCCGAGCACTCCAGGTGCCAGCCCGGACGGCCGCGGCCCCACGGCGAGGGCCACGACGGTTCCCCGGGCTTTTCGCCCTTCCACAGCGTGAAGTCGCGCTGGTCGCGCTTGCCGGTGGCCACGCCCTCGCCCTGATGGACGTCGTCGATCTTGTGCCCGGACAGCTGGCCGTAGTCCGGGTAGCTGCGCACGTCGAAGTAGACGTCGCCGGCGGCCGCGTAGGCGTGGCCGGTTTCGATCAGGCGGTCCATCAATTCGACCATCTGAGTGATGTGCCCGGTGGCTCGCGGTTCGGCCGATGGCGGCATGACGTCCAAAGCGTCGTAGGCGGCGCTGAAGGCGCGCTCGTAGGTGGCCGCCCACTCCCACCACGGGCGGCCGGCCGCGGCGGCCTTCGCCAGGATCTTGTCCTCGATGTCGGTGACGTTGCGGATGAACGCGACGTCGCAACCGCGCGCCATCAGCCACCGGCGCAGGATGTCGAAGGCCACGCCGCTGCGGACATGCCCGATGTGCGGCAGGCCCTGCACGGTGGCGCCACACAGGTAGATGGAGACGTGGCCCTCGCGCAGCGGGACGAAGTCACGCACGGCACCGGCCGCCGTGTCGTGTAGCCGCAGACGGGCGCGATCGGTCACGACGTGCCAGCTTACCGGGCCAATTGTCGTGACCGGCGACCGCGATCCCGGCGGCGCCCCTCGAGTGTCGCGCCAGCGCGGCTGTCGGCGCCCGACGCCACGCTGGCGTGACGCTCGGGCGAGCGCGCCTCAGCCGGCGGGAACCACCAGTGCGGTGGCGATGGCGGCACGTCCCTCGCCGCGGCCGGTCAGCCCCAAACCGTCGGTCGTCGTCGCCGAAACCGACACCGGCGCGCCCAGCAACTCGGTGAGCACCCGCTGCGCCTCGTCACGGCGGGGACCGACCCTGGGCTGGTTGCCGATCAGCTGCACCGCGGCGTTTCCGAGTCGAAAGCCCGCGCGCGCCACCAGGTCGGCGACGTGACGCAGCATGTCGGCGCCGCTGACGCCCCGCCAGCGCGGGTCGTCGACCCCGAAGACGGCGCCGAGATCGCCCAGCCCTGCGGCCGACAACAGCGCGTCGCACAGCGCGTGCGCCCCCACGTCGCCGTCGGAGTGGCCGGCGCAGCCGTCGGCCCCGTCGAACAGCAACCCCACCAGCCAGCACGGCCGCCCGGGCTCGATCGGATGCACGTCGACGCCGAGGCCGACCCGCGGCAGCTCGCTCACCCGCGCACGATCGCTTCGGCCAGCAGGAGATCGAGCCGGGTGGTGATCTTGAAGGCCAGCGGGTCGCCGTCGACCACCTGAACCTGGCCCCCGACGTGCTCGACTAGCGATGCGTCGTCGGTGAATTCGGCGGTGCCGGCGCGCTGGTAGGCCCGCAGCAGCAGCTCGCGGGCGAACCCTTGCGGGGTCTGCACGGCGCGCAGGCCGGCCCGCTCGGGCGTGCCCAGGACCACTCCGTTGGCGTCCACGGCCTTGATGGTGTCATGCAGGGGCAGCGCGGGCACGACCGCGCCGTGCCCGGCCCGCAGCGCCTCCACCACCCGCACGATCAGCGCGGGGGGCGTCAGGGCGCGGGCGGCATCGTGGACGAGCACGAACTCGGGGTCACCGGGCAGCGCCGCCAGCGCCAGGCTCACGGATGTGGTGCGGTCGGCCCCGCCGGCGACGACGGTCGCCCGCCCGCCCAGGGCCCGCTTGGCCTCGTCGACCCGGGCCGCCGGAACGGCGACCACCACGTGGTCGACGACGGAAGAATCCAGCAAACCGGCGACGGCGCGGTCCAGCAGGGTGCGCCCATCGACCTCGCAGAATGCCTTGGGAATGCCGGCGCCCAATCGCTCCCCCGACCCTGCGGCCGGGACCACTGCGACGACCGTGCCCGTGACCACCGGAGCGTCAGGGCCTTCAGGAAGCGGCGGCGAGAACCTCGTCGAGGATGGTTTCCGCTTTGGCGTCGTCGGTGCTCTCGGCCAGGGCCAATTCTCCGACCAGGATCTGGCGGGCCTTGGCCAGCATGCGCTTCTCACCGGCGGACAAACCGCGTTCCTGGTCGCGACGCCACAGGTCGCGCACTACCTCGGCCACCTTGTTGACGTCGCCGGAGGCCAGCTTTTCCAGGTTGGCCTTGTAGCGGCGCGACCAGTTCGTCGGCTCTTCGGTGTGCGGGGCCCGCAACACCTGGAACACCTTGTCGAGGCCTTCCTGGCCCACGACGTCGCGGACACCGACGTATTCGGCGTTGTCAGCGGGCACTCGAACGGTCAGGTCTCCCTGCGCCACCTTCAAGACGAGATATTCCTTTTGTTCCCCTTTGATGGTGCGGGTTTCAATCGCCTCGACTAACGCAGCACCGTGATGCGGGTAAACAACGGTGTCGCCGACCTTGAAGATCATCTGATTCGAGCCCCTTTCGTTACGTCAATCCTAACACGGCCGCCCAATCGCGTGCGGAGCAACGATGCAGGTCAGGGGCACAACACGCGCAGATTAGGGGTTGACAGGGCGAGCAGAACGTGCAGTGACGCACATTACCAACGTCGTCATTCGGCCCCGAGGGCGGCCCCGACGGACCCCGCCGAAGGGCTTCCGGGCTGGTCTTACGCCCCGCGCTATCGCGCGGGAAACCTTCCTACTACTGTGCATTACTCGCGCGCAAGCATTGTGCGTGAGCTGCGCGAACAGCGCGGACCATTCAACTATGTGCAACTCATAGTTCTGAACCCAGCTACGCACCGCCCAAACCGTCAGATGTGGTCAGTGTGAAAACTGTGATTCGCGCCTACGTGACGTTGTGGCCACAGGACGCTACAGTTGCCAGTGCGCTGGCTACAACATTTCCTGTAGGTTCCTAGGTCTACCGACCTCCCGGACCTCGCACGTGGACGTAGTGGGAGTTGAACCCACCGAGAGCGACTTATCAGGAGACTCTGGCGAACCTGCTACGCCCACGTGCGAAGTCCGGGAGGTTTATCACCACCCGGACCCCATAAACGAAACGCGTCCGCGGCCCAACACTACCCCCGGGGTCCCGCAGAAACGCGCAACACAACCACTTGTGTTCGGCGTGTCGCCGGGCGCGCGCGGCAGCCGGGGTAATGACGTTCAATCTTGCTGCGACCGATGACCGACGAAGCGGCCTACAGCGGCTGGTTGTGCTCGACGCACTCGACGATGCTCTCCACCTCGGTCAAGCTGAACCCGTTGGTCCCATTGGCGTAAATCCGGTTGATGAGACCCGTTCGCGAACCATTCGGGATCGCCAGCCCTTGACTGATGGTGCGACCCAGGGCCAGCGCCTGGTCGGCGGGGACATACCCGCCGATGCTGGCATTCACACAGCGGAGGTAACCGTTCGCATCGGCGTGCGCTGTTGCGCAGCCCGCCGCGGCGATGACCGTCGCCGCGATAGCTAGCGTTCGAAACATGAGGGCCCCCTATCCGGTTAGCGGCCGTCCTCCTGATCCTTGGTGAGGGCGAGTACACGCGGGTAGGGCCAAAAGTCGCTCAATGACCGTCTCAGCGCGCTAGTCGGACGCCTAGTTGTTTCTGGCCGTGCTGGTTACGCCAGATCATTTTCGTTTCGACCAGGCCTTCGGATTCAAGCTTGCGCACCGCGCGACGTATCGACTCGACATCGCTCCAGTTCGGGCGGTCGTTGAACGACCGCGAGCGCGGGTCGCAGCCGGCGAGTTCACGCAGCGTCACCCACTCAGGATTGTGGTCGGTGTACCACTTGACGTAGTAGGCGTGCCGCTCGTCTGCGTCGGCACCCCTAAACCACGGCCGCGTTTTCGCTAGCCATGCGTTGTAGTCGCGTGGGTGGTCGCGATGCTGCTGCAGCTTCGCGAGGATGTCGCGCTGGCGGCTTCCGTGCCCTTTGGACATCGACACCTCCGCCCTTAAGTGTTGTATCAATAATCTTACAACACTTAAGGTATTCCTGCTGGTCAGAGCTTTTTGGAAGGCTCGGTCGAGGCTGGCGAGGCTGTGAACGGATTATCGCAACAGGTGCAGCCGACGATCATGCAGCACCAGCCGTCAGTCGCAGATGTGTGCCGCCAAAGCGGATGGTGGCAGTGCGGGCAACCTTGCTGCGGAAACACCGTCATCCCTCCAGATGTGGCACCGCGTTCAAGTCGACGACGGTTGAACCGTCGCCTGGCGCCGCGAACGTGAACGACGCAGGATGCCCGAGGCCGTAATCCACCCGATACGTCAGACCGCCTGACGCGAGCCCAAGATCAACGTTGTCCACGAGGCCGACGCCGATCGCGCCGTCGTGCGCGCGCAACACTCCGTTGCTGTCAATGAAGCCTTGAATCGCGGCGAGCTTGATCGTGCCGAGCGTGGGGGATTCAATCAAGCTCGGCGACGGAATGAAACTGACCGTGCCGGTGAGGGGGACGACAGCAGGCTCGCCGCCGCCGGAGGACGAAGTGTCGGTTTCCACTTCGACGACAGGATGGGTTTGCGTGACCGTGAAAAACGTCAAGGACATGATCATCCTCTCTTGTGAGGGGTGTGGGTGAGCCGAGCCTGACGAAGGTTGGGGGAAAGGAAGCCCCGCTCGGCTCACCCACGGCGGACGCCGGCCAGGCGGATCGCGAAAGAACCCGACCCGAGCATCCACGTCTTTCATTATCGTTTGCCGCTGTTCGGTTTTAACGCTTTGACGCCGTGGCGTTCCAGCAATCCGGCGTGCATATCGCAGCACGGCAGATCACCGTCGCCAACGGTCCACGTCGCCGCCACCTTGCTGCCGCGCGTCTTGCACACCAAGCAGTACAAGACTTTCGCGGCTTCGTGCGGCAGATGCTGTCTCACCACAGTTGGCTGCACCACCCTCCTGGAGGCATCACCCGCATCACCGTCCACCGTGCGCCGTCAGGCTGAGGCGGCGCATCAGACGGCGGTGTGGGGTGGTAAGCCTGAAACTGCACATTCGCGAACCCTTCTGTCGCTGTCCATGATTCGTCATCAGTGAGCCAGCCTTGCCAGACGATCTGCGGCGGATCAGTCCACGTGTAGAGGATTCGTCCGGCGACGCCGCCGCCAGGCAACGGTGTACCTGGCGGCAGGCGACTGGGTAGGGTCATATCTCTTCACTCTCCTTGGTTCACATCTACGGTCCCAGACGTGATAACGAGAACATGCGCCTGGTGCGGAAACCCGTTCGCTGTGAAGTGGCCGTCGATACGAAAGTTCTACTGCGACGGCAGATGTGCAGCGAGAGCAGCAGCCCACAAACGGCAAATGCTCGGCAGTAACAATCCGAACTGGCGGGGAGGCAAAGCAAGTCATCCTCTTATCACCACGTACCGGGGGATGATGCAACGCTGTCACGGCCCGAATCCCCGCGCTGATTATGGCGGCCGCGGTATCACCGTCTGCGACAGATGGCGAGGGCCGCAAGGCTTCTGGAACTTCGTCGCCGACATGGGTGCAAAACCGCCAGGTTGCACGATTGATCGCGTCGACAACGATGGGCCATACTCGCCGGAGAACTGCCAGTGGGCCAGCCCTCGTCAACAAAAACTCAACCAGCGACCAGCCCGACGCCCACCCTCTCGCTACAAGAGCGACCAGATAAAACAGAAGGTGCGGGAGCTGCGCGCCGCCGGTAAAACACCGACAGCGATTGCCAACGAACTGGGATGCTCGAAAGCCACCGTGCACCGCATCCGACGCAGCCTCGAACACCCCAGTCCGTAACATTTGTCAGCTACCCATTCCGTCGAGGCCGGTGACGATGACGACCGCCTTCGGACGCGTCACAGCCAAGACAGACCGCTGCTCAGCACGGAACGAAATTTGGTTCGTCGTCCACTGCGTATCGCCGTATGGATTCAAATCCAATGTGAGCGCTTGACGCACGAAGTAGCGTGCCGCTAACTGGGTGTCGAGCACCACCGCCGTGCCTTCAGGGATCATGGTGTTGACGATCACCGGCACACCGAACAGGTTGTCGAGCGCGCCGATGGATGTCGGATCCGTTGGTGCGAGGACGAACGCGTCGGTGGTGGTCTTACTGCGCTTGAGCTTGTCCCACGTGGTGGGGTGCGTCGCGATCAGGTTCGCTTCGCCGTACACCGTCGACTCCACGCGAATGTCGTTACACGCGCGGATCAGCGTGTCGAGGCCGGTGGTGTCCTCGCCGCCGTTGTAGGAGCGGGTTTGCACGCCTGCGGTTTGGATGAATCCGGTCATGCCTGGATAGAGGCCACCTGAGCCTGTCCCCAGCACCAGCTGCTGCGTCTCGGTGTTGATGACCGCGCGGGTGAGGGCTTGCGGAACCCAGCTGGAGAAGTAGCTGAAATCCTGCAGGGCCTCCATCGACACCGACGCCAGCGCTGCGATCTTGACCGGCACCGCAGTCGCGGTGTCCAATTGCATTCCGATGTCCGGCTTCGGGTCGAGTTCAGCGACCACGGCTGCCGGGTTGGTGTTCCCGGTGTGCACGAGGTACTCGATGCTCGGCGCGTCGAGCGCGATCGTCGGAATGTGGTCCGCCATCCGATCCGGCTCGTAGCGGAGCTCCTGCGAGAGTTCAGGTCGCAGCACAGGCGGAAACAAGCCTGACGGCCACGGCGCACCTTCCGCGATTGGCGCACCTGGCGTCTTCATACCGACGCCTGACGAGCCGCCGTCGAGCGCCTTCGTGGTGATCTCAACCCTGTAAGGCTGGCGGCGTTTCGCCGCCTCGAACATGCCCGCCAACTCATCACCGGGGATGTCCATGGGGGACAGGTTTTTCGACACCACACCGCCGCGCGGACGCGGCATAAAGCGGGACTCAGGCGCAGTGTCAGCCGCCAACATCTTCGCCCTACGGACTGACTTCAGGCGGGCTTGCTGATCCTCCAGGCGATCCATCTCGCGGTGATACTGCTCCGGCGTGATCCGCCGGCTCTCATACTCTGCATACAGGGCATTGGCGAGGGTTTCCAGATTTTGTCGATTCGTGCTCATGCGCGAGCCAACCCTTCAAAAAATCGTGTGCGCGCAGCCTTTTCAGGGCGCAACAAAGAAAACGGATGAGCCGAACACGCGTTATTCGGCGAAACAAATCAGGCGCTATGCGCGGCGGCCTGTTCGGCGGCGGCGGACCTCTCAGTCGGCGGCGGCGGAACCTAACGGCGGCGACAACACCCGATTAACTTGTGGATCTGCGCGAACCCCTTACAGGATCGCTACACACGGAGTGTAAAGGTGTTGCGCCGCAAATACATAACGCAACCGAAAGCAGAATTGGCCTGAAAGCTAGGCAGAACTGCTGGCTTTGGTCACAGCGAGTCGCGGAGCTCCTGGAACTCGCGCATCGCCGACTTCCATTGCTCCAAATCAGCTCGCACGTCACCCTTCAATGCGTCGTCGACATCACGGCCATGACACATGAGGCTGACCAGAAGATTCTCGGTGGTGACCGCCAACCGATGCAAAACCAAGTCCTCCACGTCACGCGCATCCCGCGTCGCATGCCGCACACCGGCGCAAATCCTCGCCACCTTCTCCGCAGCCGACAAGTCGAAGTCACCGAACGTGCCATTCACCAGTTCGCACGACCAACCCATCAGGGCAGCCAGGTTCTGGCGATCAGCCACCATGGTCCTCCTCCTCGTCGCCGCCGTACATGATCAACACGGGTCGATCCACACCGGCGAGGAACACCACCAAATCCTGAATCTCCTGCGACACACTCACTTCGGCCGCCTCGCACTCATCGCGGCAACCGACGCCAACCGCCCCTTCGCCGGCAACGAGGCGGCGTGCAACTTGTCGAGACCAAGACTGAGTTGCCGTGCGGCAGAAGGATGCGTCGTGACGCACAGCGGATTGTCGAGCACCCGCGCCATGCTCAACACCGACTCCACCAAACCCTCACGCTTAACGGCGGCCGACAAGCCGCCCACCTCGCGCAGCACCGCCGCCTCCACCCGACCAGGCATGAAAGCGCCTGCGGCGGCACGAGCATCCACGTCCTCACCCGGCTGTAAGTCCGGCTGGTCGACCGCCGTCAACCCGCGCCGACGCGCTTGATAATCACGCTGATACAGCCGATTCGCCGCACGACACGCCTCACACCGGCAACCACGCCGAAACCCGCGCAAACCATGCTCCTCGACCACCACCGGCTTCCTAGCCATAAGTCGATTCTCTCAGCAAACACCGCCTGGACCCCCGTCCGCCAGGAACCCGGAAGAAATTTATTCCAAACCCCCGCCTTGATGGAAATTAGGTGCCGTCCAGTCGCCCGCCTGGCGTGTCTCAGCGAAGTTAGCTCCCCCCCTGCACGTCTCTGACGTGCGCAAACCGTGCGGTCAGCAAACACGCGTCGGCGGTTAGTGAACGTTTCGGCGGTATCTCGCGCGTGTCGTTTTGTCGTGATGCGTTGGGATGCAGGGGTTTTGGACAATTCTGGTTGTCGAAGGAGGTTTGTGCTGCTCAGCGCGCTCCTGTTTGTGTATTGATGTGATGTTGCTGCGGCATCATTGCAATGATTGGATCTATCTTTGTATAGATAGCGGTGAGCTGCGGGGTTGTGCGTGTCGCTGGCTAATTTCCCGTCGCTGTCGGGGGTTGGCTCGCTGCGGAGGCGTTTGCTGAGGTTTGCGGCTGGTTGGTCAGCAAACCCGTTCTAGACAAGGTTTGGGTCGTAGGTGTTGAGTTCGCTTTGCCATGATGCGACGAGCACCGTCGGTTCTTCGCTGCTCACCTGCGCTGTGTTGTGTCGTCGCGCAGGCTGTTTGGGTGCTGTCGCGTCACAGTTGCGGCACTTGAGGCGGTGCGGATAATCCAGAGCCGGATATGCGAAGCACACCGCGCACGCGACCACAGTCATGCGCAGGAGCGTAGATGTGGTGCGGCGCAACCGCTTACACGACACGCAACGCGGCTGTGTCGGCTTCTCGGCGGCGAAGCCGCGTGGATCGTGTCAGTGCTTGAGAAGGGCTGCAGTGCGCCGAGATTCGCGCAGAGCCGTTCATTTTGCAGGGTCTCGGCGGAGATACCTTGACGCCATCCATATGTATGGCCGGTGTAACGCGTTCTGCACACAGTCGAGGATTTCGAGCAGACCGCCGTGAACGTTCTCTAACAAATACTCGTTACGCGCGGCTTGCTTGCGCTCGAACAAATCGTCATCATCCTCGGGAAGGTCGCACGTCGGCGTGCCTAGCTCCTGCAGCAGACCGAGGATGATTTTTTCCGCTTCTTCCAGCTTGGCGATGTCGTGGGGGTTTGTCATTGCGGTTTCCTTTCTTTCGGGTTGTTGAGCTCGTCGAGCTTCTCGGCGATCGCCTTGAGGCGGTCTGTGTAGCAGCGGCCGCACAAGGAATGGCCGGGTGACTCGCGGGGTTTCAGTGGATCGCCGCAGTGAACGCAACGGCGGCGGGTCATCGTTGCGGGTTTCCCTCCGCCGCTTCGCGTTCCAGCAGCTCGGCTAGTCTCGTTTCAGGGATGCTGGCGACGAAATTGTTGGCGCCGTTCGCCTCGCAGAGTTCACCGCCGTCAACGTCGGCGAACACGACGCGGGTTTCACGCTCGTGTTTTTCGATTCGGTCGCGGGGTGTGAACGTGCCGTCGCCGTTCGGCTCTTCCCAACAGCGTGCGGTTTGTGTGCACTCTTGCAGCAGCAGCGCCGGCGCGTCATAAGCGACGACGTTGCAGCCGAGGCGGTAGACGTTGATCCAGCCAGGCGGTAGGGGGCATACAGCGATGGTGTTCCAGTAGGGGACGCTCCATTTTCGTGGCTTCGTGTCGTCGCTCATTTGCGTGGTTTTCCTTCGTGTCAAGGCTTTTTCGGAAGCCGGTGAAAGCAGAAGCGGGCGCCTTGCGGATCGACGATCGATCGTCGATTCATCGTCGATCGATCGGACAAGTTCGTGTTCTTGTTCATGTTCGATGTTCACGTTCTCGTTCTGGTTCTTGTTGCGCCGCAGGATTTTCCGTTTCCTGTGTGCGTCTCGTCCGGCGGTCGAGGTAGTCGAGCACCACGTCGGCGTGCGCGTCATTGTCGGGGTGCAGGAGGCGGCGGATCGCGCGTATCTCACGCGCGAGATGAGGGGCGAAGAACGGCGGGCTGTTCATGCATTCGTCGAGGGCGCCACGTTCGGCTTTGATGTTGCCGACTTTGTCGTCGGCGATGAACGTAGTGACGAGTAGCTCCTCGGCGTCCCAGTCGACGACGATGAGGCCGCCGGCCTCAAGGATTTTCAGATTTTCGACGACCCGCTCGGGTGTGCCGTTGCTGCTTAGCTGCGCCCAGCGTCTCAACTGGATCGGCAGTATTCCTGCTTGGCTGATGTTTCGCATGGTGACGAGCCAGCCGTAAAGGTTCTGCGCAGTGTCGGGCAAGCTGGTGAACGGCTCCCATTCGGCGTAGCTGAGTGGGCGGCGGGAGTATTGACGACGCGCCATTCACGCACCGCCTTCGACGAGTAGATCCATCTGCTCGGTGTCGAACACCGGCAGCAGCTTGCCGATGAGTTGGTGCGCGAAAAGGATCGTTTCGCGGTGCTCACGCACCAGGCGTTCCTTGTGGGCGGCGAAACGTATCGGGTCGTCGATCAGGTGTTGCAGCGCCATCGCGCCGTCTTGGATCCGCGCCGCGGCTTTCTCGAAGTCACGGATGTACGGCGGAGGTTTCCTGCTCGGCGCTGGCTTCGGGTTCGGTGTCTGAATTTCAGACACCTGCCGCGCTCGCTTCTGAATCGCCAGCACGGTGTTCTTGTCGATCGTCAACGCCGCCGCGATATCACGGATGCTCTCGCCAGCGTCGGTCAGCGACAGCACGATCGCGTCGCGCTGCTGACGGGGTATCCGCAGCCCGTCGGTGTGAAACTCAGCTGCGCAATACGCACGGAACGTCCTGTACGGCAGCGCGAGCCAGCCGCGGTGTTCGCAGAACTGCACTAGCTCATCCCACGACTGTGCTAGGTGGGCGGCTATCCGGTCGGTGAGTCGACGCGCCTCATCAGCAGACAACACACTGTCGGCGTCAGCGATAGAATCGGAAGCGCTGATGTCAGAGAGCGGAAATTCAGCAGAAGGGGCCGGCACTTCAACCCACGAGGTGTCGGCCTCTTCAGGCTCAGGCTGCACCGTCATCAGCGACACCGGCCTTACGAGCCGCGGCTTTACGTTGCCTACTGGCAAGGCTTTTCGCGGTGATGCGCGCCATGTGTTCGCGCCGTTTACGTTTCGCGGCCTCCATCCGGTCGGCGTCGCTCAGCAGATGATTGGGGTCGATCTGATCGGCGAGCTTGTCGAGGTGGCCTTGCCGGAACGCCTCTGTTGCGGCTCTGCGCTCTTCGGCTGTCGGTAGGTTCGCCCAACGCGCATTCGCGGCGAGACGCGCTAGCGTCTTGCGCTGGGCTGGGGTGAGGGGCGCCATCGGCTTGATCTCCTTCAACGCACAAGGGGTGGCGGACAGCGCGAAGCAGCCAGCGCTTATCTGAAGCCCTGGCTGCCGTTTGTCTGTCTACCCCCGGCGAGAAGGCCGGTACGAGTCGCTAGAACGCGTCTCGTCGGGCAGGGCGATAGCCCTTAATTCACGGAAGCATGTCCTGCGCAGAATGCTACACCTGCTCAGCGGGTGAGGCACTACGTTCCGACTAGTCGGAGACCGCCAACCCGAGGCGGTCGAACTCGGCGTGCGCGAGCCGCTCCGATGCGGCGCGCACGTAGCGGCCGACCATCGTCGGGGAGCTCCAACCGGCTTGGGCCATCAAGCCGACCTGGCCGCCGCCGTGTTCGAGCCAGCGCGTCGCAGCCGTGTGCCGCAGACGGTGCAAATGGAAACCGGGCACATCGGCGGCGCGGGCGCGTTCTTTGAGGCTTTGCACCGCTCCGGCGTAGCCCAAGCGGGCGCCGTAGAAAGAGAGCCACAGCGGGCCTTCACGCCCAGGCTGGCCCGTCTGACGACGCGACCGCAGATACCGGTCGAGCAGCGCAGCCGTCGAGGCTGAGTACTTGCAGACCCGGCCTCTGCCGCCTTTGCCGCGCACGACGTGCACAGTGCATTCGCTGATGTTGATGTCCTCGACGTTGAGCGCCATCATCTCGGCGGCGCGCATGCCGGTCTCCACGAACATGGCGAGCATCGCCTTATCCCTGCGATCGCGCAGGCTTGTGCCGTCACAGGCGCGCAACAGGCGCTGTATCTCGTCGTCGCTCAAATCCGGCACGGTCGGCTCGTCGCAGTGCGGGCTTTTCACGCTCAGCACACCGGTCGGGTCGAAGCCCTCCTCGTCGTTGAGCCAGCGGGCGAAAATTTTCAGACACCGCAGATTCAGCACCGCCGTGGATGTCTCGCCGGTGCGTGACGCGAGATAGCCGACTACGTTCGCCTTTGACAGCACCCGCGGTAGATCGTGCTCGTCGCAGAAGTCGAGGAACGAACGCACCGCGGCGCGGTAGATCCTGATCGTGTACGGCGACTTGTTCTGAGCGCGTAGCTGCACCAGCCAGGAGGTGAGTAACTCTTCCAGGTCGAGCAGAGGTTCGACGATGCCGGTTTTCAGCAAACGCGGCTCTCCGCCATAGTTCGCAACTTCAACATTATGCGCGTGATTTTTCCTGTATTCCCGCAGGTCACGCACTGTTTTTTCGTTCATACGACGACTGTACTACTGTGCATAGTTGCATCCGTCGAACCGGCCCAGCAGGAGGCATTGAGTGAACCGCTTCGAGATGAGCCTCCCCGTCCGCCCCGCGCTGACCGTGCTCGCCGGCCTGTTGCTCGCGCTCGTGCTCAGCGGCTGCGGGGCCGGCCAGGTCTCGCAGATGGCCGTCCAGGAGCCCGCGATCAACGGCAACAAGGTCACGTTCAACAACGTGGCGCTGCGCGACATCCGCATGCAGGCCCAGCAGACCGGTGCCGCCATCCAGCCCGGACAGGCGGTGGAGCTGGTGCTGGTGGCCGTCAACCAGTCGCCGAGCGTGCCGGACAGGTTGGTGAGCATCACCAGCGACGTCGGCTCGGTGACCGTGAGCGGAGACGGTCGGCTGCCCGCCGGCGGCATGTTGTTGATCGGGACACCGGAAGGCCAGAAGGTGGCGCCCGGGCCGATGGGCTCCAGCAACGCGGCCAGGGCGACCGTCAACCTGGCAAAGCCGATCAGCAACGGGCTGCTGTACAACTTCACCTTCAACTTCGAGAAAGCCGGTCAGGCGACCGTGCTGGTGCCGGTTTCGGCCGGGCTGGACCAGCCGCAGCAAAGCTAGCGGGGCGTAACCGCCTGTGTCATAGCCGGGTTTTGTCGTACCGGCTCGATACCGTCATGGCGTGGCAAGTCCGCGCTCCCAGTACCGCTGCTCCGAATGCCAGCACGTCACCGCCAAGTGGGTGGGCCGCTGCCTGGAGTGCGGCACCTGGGGCACCGTCGACCAGGCGCCGGTGCTGAGCGCGGTCGGCGGCCGGCGTGCGGGGCCGGCGTCGGCCACGGCTTCGCGCCCCGTCCCGATCACGTCCGTCGAGCCCAACGCCAGCCAGCACCGCTCGACGGGCGTCGGGGAGCTCGACCGGGTGCTCGGGGGCGGTGTGGTACCCGGTTCGGTCACGCTGCTGGCGGGCGATCCGGGCGTGGGCAAGTCGACGCTGCTGCTCAAGGTGGCCCATCGCTGGGCGCTTTCGGGCCGGCGCGCGCTGTACATCTCCGGCGAGGAGTCCGCCGGGCAGATCCGGCTGCGCGCGGACCGCATCGGCTGCGGCTCCGACGAGGTGTACCTGGCCGCCGAATCCGACGTGCACACGGTGCTGGACCACATCGCGACCGTGCGGCCCGCGCTGGTGATCGTCGATTCGGTGCAAACCATGTCCACGACGGAGGCCGACGGCGTCGCCGGTGGGGTGACGCAGGTGCGCGCGGTCACCGCGGCGCTGACGGCGGCCGCCAAGGCCAGCGGCGTCGCGCTGATCCTGGTCGGCCACGTCACCAAGGACGGCGCCATCGCGGGGCCGAGGTCGCTCGAGCACCTGGTGGACGTGGTCTTGCATTTCGAGGGCGACCGCAACGGGTCGCTGCGGATGGTTCGCGGGGTCAAGAACCGGTTCGGCGCGGCCGACGAGGTCGGTTGTTTCCTGTTGCACGACAACGGAATCGAGGACGTGTCCGACCCGTCGAACCTCTTTCTGGATCAGCGGCCCGCGCCGGTCGCGGGCACCGCGATCACGGTGACCCTGGACGGCAAGCGGCCGCTGATCGGCGAGGTCCAGGCGCTGCTGGCCATGCCCGGCGGCGGGTCGCCGCGCCGCGCGGTCAGCGGCATCGACCACTCCCGGGCCGCGATGATCAGCGCCGTGCTGGAAAAGCACGGCAAGCTGACCGTCGGTGTCCACGACATCTACCTGTCCACCGTGGGCGGCATGCGGTTGACCGATCCGTCCTCGGATCTGGCCGTCGCGATGGCGCTGGCGTCGGCGTACTCCGACCTGCCGTTGCCGACGACGGCGGTGATGATCGGCGAGGTCGGGCTGGCCGGTGACCTGCGCCGGGTCAGCGGCATGGAACGGCGGCTGGGCGAGGCTGCGCGCCAGGGATTCACCATCGCCCTCATCCCCGACGGCGACGATCCTCGGCGCGAGATCGTGCCGAGCGGGATGCGGGCGCTGCGGGCGCCCACCATTGGCGCGGCGCTGCAACACATGAAAGCGATCGCCGGTCCCCGCAACGGCTGGACGCAAAACGTGGTGGGGCCGCACAATGACACGCTGTGACCCGTCCGACACTGCGTGAGACCATCGCCCGCCTGGCGCCTGGCACCGGGCTGCGCGACGGTTTGGAGCGCATCCTGCGCGGCCGCACCGGCGCGCTGATCGTCCTGGGCAACGACGAGAACGTCGAGGCCATCTGCGACGGCGGCTTCGCCCTCGACGTCCGCTACGCGCCGACCCGGCTGCGCGAGCTGGCGAAGATGGACGGCGCCGTGGTGCTGTCCACCGACGGCAGCCGCATCGTGCGGGCCAACGTCCAGCTGGTGCCGGACCCGTCGATCCCCACCGACGAATCGGGCACCCGCCACCGCTCGGCCGAGCGGGCGGCGATCCAGACGGGTTACCCGGTGATCTCGGTGAGCCACTCGATGAACATCGTGACCGTCTACGTCGGCGGGGACCGCCACGTGGTGGCCGATTCCGCGACCATCCTGTCCCGGGCCAACCAGGCGATCGCGACCCTGGAGCGCTACAAGACCAGGCTCGACGAGGTCAGCAGGCAACTGTCCCTCGCCGAGATCGAGGACTTCGTGACGCTGCGCGACGTGATGACGGTGGTGCAGCGGCTCGAGCTGGTCCGGCGGATCGGCCTGGTGATCGACGACGACGTCGTCGAGCTGGGAACCGACGGGCGCCAGCTGCGGTTGCAGCTCGACGAGCTGCTGGGCGGCAACGACATCGCGCGGGAACTGACCGTGCGGGACTATCACGCCAGCCCGGAGCCGCTGTCGAAGGCGCAGATGACCGCCACCCTCGACGAGCTGGACGCCCTCTCGGACACCGAGCTACTCGAATTGACCGCGCTGGCAAAGGTTTTCGGCTACCCGACGACGGCGGAGGCGCAGGATTCGGCGGTCAGCCCGCGCGGTTACCGCGCGCTGGCCAGCATCCCGAGGCTGCAGTTCGCGCACTCCGACCTACTGGTCCGGTCCTTCGGGACGCTGCAGGGCCTGCTGGCGGCCAGCGCAGGCGACCTGCAATCGGTCGAGGGCATCGGCGCGATGTGGGCCCGCCACGTGCGGGAGGGGCTCTCGCAACTGGCGGAGTCGACTATCGCCGACCCGCTGAGCTAACCCGCAGGAACCGGGGCCGGCGGCGCCTCCGGCGGGGGCGCGGCGGCCGGCTGGCCCGGCCCGGGCACCGGTCCCGGCGGCGGTGGCGGCTGGTTCAGGATGAACGGAACCGGCTGGGAACGCAGGTTGCCCAGCTGGACGACGAGGTTGTAGGTGCCCGGCCCGATCGCCGGCCGCGGCAGCGGGCAGTGCGGCGCCGACCCCATCCCCGTCCACGTCACCGCGGTCG
>NZ_LZJX01000103.1:0-4328 GCF_001667595.1 Mycobacterium sp. E2989
AGAGGCCGGGCATTGCCCGCTCCGCAGCAATGAGCTCGTTGAGCCACTTCACTTCGCGCTCGCTGGACTCGAGCCCCAGTTGGTGAAGTTGGCGGGTGTAGCGGTCGAACGAGTTACTGGCCCGCGCCACGGCTTCGCGCAAGCCTTCCCGCCGCTCCTCGACCTGACGCCGGCGGCCTTCCAGGATGCGCATGCGCGCCTCCGCCGGAGTCCGGTTGAAGAACGCCAGGTGCACCCCGAAACCGTCGTCGGTGTAGTTGTGCGGGCCGGTGTCGGCCACCAGCTCACCGAAGCGCCGACGGCCCTCGTCGGTTAGCTGGTAGACGCGCCGCGCCCGCCGAACCGGCGTGCCGGCCGGGGCGGCGTCCTCGGCGATCAGCCCCTCGGCCTGCATCCGCCGGAGGGCCGGATACAGCGAACCGTACGAGAACGCGCGGAACGCACCGAGGAGACCGGTCAGCCGTTTGCGCAACTCGTAGCCGTGCATCGGCGATTCGATCAGAAGCCCCAGGATGGCGAGCTCGAGCACCGAATCACCCCCTTTGCACGATTGGTTACGACGGTCCGACGCCTCGCGTCATCGTATCGTCTCGATATATTCGCCACAACACCACCGGATGTTCGTTAGCTATTAGTCCGGCGGCCCGCGAATGGCCGCACGCCGGGAGCCGGCGGCCTAGGACGGCAGATTCAGCTGCTTGACGGTGCCGTCACCTGCGAAGACGATGTAGCCACCACCGTAGTCGCTGGAGACGTACAGCGACAGCGACAGCGCTCCAGGGGTGGTCGGGTCCGCCGCCGGTTCGATGTTCAGGTACTCGGTCTTGATGTCCGAGGGCTTCATGCGGAGGGTCTGGGGCGCGCCGCGCATGATGCCCACCGTCGCCGTGACGTCGAACTTGCTCAGGTCGACCGGGACCGGACCGTCCGCCGAGCTCTTCGCCGAGCTGGTCGGGTCGCCCCACCCGCCGCGATAGGTGTAGGCCAGCACCCGGCGATCGTCGGAGGGATCCGGCCGGTCCAGGACCGCGTACGTCGGGTAGATCACCAGCCGATACCCCACGACGTCGCCGAACCGTTTGCGGGTTTGCTGGATCAGACCGGTCAACCCGCCGACCGAATGCAGTTGGGTGGGCGGGGTCAGCACGACCGGGGCCACTCCGTCGGGCTTGGCCCCCGGGTCGGTGGTGAAGTCGAGCGGCGATTTGGTGTTGCCGTACATGCCCCAGCCGATGCCGACGCCCAGCAGCACCGACACGACGAACGCGGCGGCGAGCACCCCCCAACCGCGAAACGTCGGCGGCACCGGCCCGGCCTTGACGGTGGCCGTCGGCAGCGCGCTGCTGTCGGCCTGCAGGTCGCTGACGAGGTCCTGCAAGTCGCCGAGCGTGATCGCCTTGGTGGCGGCGCTCACCCGCTCGCGGTGCTCCTCCATGGACAGCTCGCCGTCGTTGAGCGCAGTGTCGAGAATCTTGCAGGCGTCCTGCCGGTTGATGTCTTTGGCGCGGGTGCTCGCCGCCACCCCAGCGCCGAGCGATGTCCCGAGCCATTTCGCCACGGGGATGATCGTAGAGTCCGGCCCCCATCCGCGCGGAACGCACCGGCCGATGACCTCGGTCGGGCCGCCACAGTTTTGGTTGCGTATCGGTGCTCGAGATGGCGACGTACTCTGGTGGGCGTGCGACTGCAGCGACAAGTGGTGGACTACGCGCTCCGGCGGCGAGCACTGCTGGCCGAGGTGTACTCGGGCCGCACCGGGGTCTCCGAGGTGTGCGACGCGAACCCTTATCTGCTGCGGGCCGCCAAGTTTCACGGGAAACCGAGCCAGGTCATGTGCCCGATCTGCCGCAAGGAGCAGCTGACGCTGGTGTCGTGGGTGTTCGGCGAACACCTGGGTCCGGTGTCGGGCTCGGCCCGCACGGCCGAAGAGTTGGTCTTGCTGGCAACCCGCTTCGACGAGTTCGCCGTCCACGTGGTGGAGGTATGCCGGACCTGCAGCTGGAACCATCTCGTCAGGTCCTATGTGCTCGGGGCGGCGCGCCCGCCGAAGGGCACCCGGACGGCGCGAAACGGCGCGCGCACGGCCATTGAGTAACGACGGACCCCACAACCAGTCGTCCAGTGACGCGGATGGGCCGGCGACTGAGCGTGTGGGCAAACATGGAAGCGGCGAGCGCCCGCGTGACACCCCGCCGCCGCCCGGCCAACGCCGGAGAGTTCCCCCCGACGACCGGATGACCACCATCCTCCCGCCGGTCGTCGACGACCGGTCGCCCCGGCGGCCCGATCCGAGCATCGACGAAGTCAAAGCGGCGCTGGAGGGCCCGCCGTCGGCGCCCCTGCAGCGCGACGCGCTCGAGGAGGTCAAGGCCGCGCTGGACAGCCGGACGTCGCCGCGGCGCAGCCGGACGAGTGCCGGAGGCCGGCCCCCGGGAGGGCCACCCCCACCGCCACCCGGGCCGGGCGGACGCCCCGGCGGACCGGACGGCTTGGGCCCCCGGCGGCGAGACGTCCATTGGAAGCAGCAGATCAACTGGTTGTGGGTGCGCCGCGCGGCCTACCTGTCGGCGGCGGTGCTGGTGGTGTTGCCGATCGTCACGTTCGCCATGGCCTACTTCATCGTCGACATTCCCAAGCCGGGCGATCTGCGCACCAATCAGGTCTCCACCATCCTGGCCAGCGACGGATCAGAGATCGCGAAAATCATTCCGCCCGAAGGTAATCGGGTGGACGTCAACATCAACCAGGTGCCGGTGCACGTGCGGCAGGCGGTGATCGCCGCCGAGGACCGCAATTTCTATTCGAACCCGGGCTTCGACTTCAGCGGTTTCGCGCGGGCGGTGAACAACAACCTGTTCGGCGACGGCGACCTGCAGGGCGGGTCCACGATCACCCAGCAGTACGTCAAGAACGCGCTGGTGGGTTCGGCCCAGCACGGCCTGAGCGGCCTGATGCGCAAGGCCAAAGAACTCGTCATCGCCACCAAGATGTCGGGGGAGTGGTCGAAAGACGATGTGCTGCAGGCCTATCTGAACATCATCTACTTCGGCCGGGGCGCCTACGGCATCTCCGCTGCCGCCAAGGCCTACTTCAACAAGCCCGTCGAGCAGCTCACCGTGTCCGAGGGGGCGCTGCTGGCGGCGCTGATTCGGCGGCCGTCCTCACTGGACCCGGCCGTGGATCCGCAGGGTGCCCGGGCCCGCTGGAACTGGGTGCTCGACGGCATGGTGGAGACCAAGGCGCTGTCACCCAGCGACCGGGCCGCGCAGGAGTTCCCGCAAACCGTGCCGCCCGATCAGGCGCGGGCGGAGAACCAGACGACGGGGCCCAACGGGCTCATCGAGCGTCAGGTGACCAAAGAGTTGATGGAGCTGTTCAACATCGACGAGCGGACCCTGAACACCCAGGGCCTGCAGGTGACCACCACCATCGATCCGAAGGCCCAGCAGGCCGCGGAGAAGGCGGTGTCGAAATACCTTGACGGGCAAGACCCCGACATGCGGTCGGCCGTGGTGTCGATCGACCCGCACGACGGGGCGATACGCGCCTACTACGGCGGTTCCGACGCAAACGGTTTCGACTTCGCCCAGGCCGGGCTGCAAACCGGTTCGTCATTCAAGGTGTTCGCGTTGGTCGCCGCGCTCGAGCAGGGCATCGGGCTGGGTTACCAGGTGGACAGCTCGCCGCTGACGGTCGACGGCATCAAGATCACCAACGTCGACGGCGAGGGTTGCGGCACGTGCAACATCGCCCAGGCGCTCAAGCAATCGCTGAACACCTCCTACTACCGGCTGATGCTCAAGCTCAAGGGCGGACCGCAGGCCGTCGCGGACGCCGCGCACCAGGCCGGCATCGCGACCAGCTTCCCCGGCGTGGACCACACGCTGTCCGAGGACGGCAAGGGCGGGCCACCCAACAACGGGGTGGTGTTGGGCCAGTACCAGACCCGGGTGATCGACATGGCCTCGGCGTACGCCACCCTGGCCGCCTCCGGGCTCTACCACCGGCCGCACTTCGTGCAGAAGGTCGTCAACTCCGACGGGCAGGTCCTGTTCGACGCGAGCAAGTCCGACAACAACGGCGAGCAGCGCATCCCGAAGGCCGTCGCCGACAACGTCACCGCGGCCATGGAGCCGATCGCCAGCTATTCGCGCGGCCACGCCTTGTCCGGCGGCAGGCCGTCGGCGGCCAAAACGGGCACCACGCAGCTGGGGGACACGAACGCGGACAAGGACGCCTGGATGGTCGGCTACACGCCGTCGTTGTCGACGGCCGTGTGGGTGGGCACCGCGAAGGGCGACGTGCCGCTCGTAACCGCCTCGGGCTCA
>NZ_LZJX01000104.1:0-187665 GCF_001667595.1 Mycobacterium sp. E2989
ACACCAGGACCGGGGGTTGTTGTCCCCCACCGCTTTCGGCGTCCAGCTCCCGCAGCACCGCGACCACCTGTTCGGTGGTCCTTGTGGGTTCGTCACCCGACCGATTCTGCACTATCGAGCTGAACGAAATCTGAGTGGTTGCGCAGCACCGCGATGCTCTCCCGGGCCTTGGCGACCCGATCGACGTCGATGTCGGCCACCACCAACTGCGGCCCGGGGCCGGCCGACGCCACGACGTCGCCGAACGGCGAGGCCACCAGGCTGCCGCCCACCCCGGTCGGCGCGCCCGAGCCGGTGAGGGGCTCGCCGGGATCGGCCTGGCCGGCCGCGGCGACGTAGCTCATCGAGTCCAGCGCGCGGGCCCGCGCCAGAAGCGTCCACTGGTCGAGCTTGCCCGGGCCCGAGCCCCACGACGCGCAGACGGCGATCAGCTAGGGCGCCGCGGCGGGCCAGCTCGGTGTACAGCGCCGGGAAGCGGATGTCGTAGCAGACGGTCAACCCCACCCGGACGCCGTCAACCGTGATCACCACCGGCTCGCGGCCGGGCGCGACGGTGCGCGACTCGGTGAAGCCGAAGGCGTCGTAGAGGTGGATCTTGTCGTAATGCGTGTCCAGACCGTCCGGGCCGGCCGCGATCAGCGTGTTTTTCACCCGGCCGTCGCCGGCCGGGGTGAACATGCCGGCGACCACCGCGATCCCGCTGTCGGCCGCGATGCGCCGCACACCCGTCGCCCAGGGACCGTCGACCGGCTCGGCGATCGGCCCCAGCGGAACCCCGAAGCGGCACATGGTCGCCTCCGGGAACACCACCAGCTTGGCGCCCGCGTCGGCGGCCTGGCCGCTGTAGGAGCGCACCAGCTCCAGGTTCGCGCCCGGATCGGTGCCGCTCAGTATCTGCGCCAGCGCGATTCGCATGGCCGCCAGCTTAGGCGCGGCGACCTCAAGGCATTCTGGCGATCCACTCCGTGGTGAACCGCTGCTCGGCGGCCATCAGTTCGGCCAACCGGCCGCCGATGAAATTCTCCAGCTTGCCGCCGATGATCGGGACGCGGACCTGGACGGTGGCCCGGAAGGTCAGCCGGGCACCGCCCGTCTGGGCGATCGGCGACAGCACAGCGGTGCCGTTCAGATTGACCGGGGCGTCCAGGATCGAGCCGACGACACAACCCTGCGCGGCCCCGTCGGCGACCGGACCCCAGGTCTCCTCGCGCCGGATGCGCAGATCGCCGCTGTGCAGCTGCGTGACCATCCCGGGCAGCTTGTGACTGTGGATCACCTGGACGGTGACCACCTCGACGGTGTCGTCGTCGCCCGTTTCGCCACCCACCCGCATCGACTCCAGGGTGGCGACGTCGACACCGGATCCGGCCAGGCGAGCCCGCCAATAGGTCTCGTCCGTGAACGCGCGATGAACCTCTTCAACGCTGCCGTCGTAATCGGCCGACAAGTCGAATGAACGCGGCATAGCAGGTGAGGCTACCGTTACGGGCCATGAAATCCAGCGATGCCGGTTCGACATTCGCCGGTGCGCATGTCGCCGAAGCGGTGTCGCTCGCGCCGCTGACGACGTTGCGGGTCGGGCCGGTGGCGCGCCGCCTGATCACCTGCACCAGCACCGAACAGGTGGTCGCGGTGCTGCGGGAGCTGGACGCCGAAAGCGGTGGGGGACAACAACCCCCGGTCCTGGTGTTCGCCGGCGGCTCCAACCTGGTGATCGCCGACACGTACGCCGACCTCACCGCGGTGCGATTGGCCAACAGCGGCATCACCGTCGACGGCAACGTGGTGCGCGCGGAGGCCGGCGCGGTGTGGGACGACGTCGTGGTCCGCGCCATCGAGCGCGGCCTGGGCGGGCTGGAATGCCTGTCGGGCATACCGGGTTCGGCCGGGGCGACCCCGGTGCAAAACGTCGGGGCCTATGGCGCCGAAGTCGCCGACACCATCACCCGGGTCCGGATACTGGACCGTCGCAGCGGACAGGTCCGCTGGGTGCCGGGCGCCGAGCTCGGCTTCGGCTACCGCACCAGTGTGTTGAAACGGGCCGGCCACGAAACCCCTTGGGTGGTCCTGGAAGTCGAGTTCGCGCTGGACCCGTCGGGCCGCAGCGCGCCGCTGCGCTACGGCGAGCTGGCGGACGCGCTGGGGGCGAGCGGCGGGGAGCGCGCCGAACCGGAGAAGGTCCGCCAGGCGGTGCTGGCGCTGCGGGGCCGCAAGGGCATGGTGCTCGACGACGACGACCACGACACCTGGAGCGTGGGATCGTTCTTCACCAACCCCGTCGTCGCCCCCGAGGCGTACGAGCGGCTGGCCGCGGGCGTGGACGGGCCGGTGCCGCATTACCCGGCACCGGACGGCGTCAAGCTGGCCGCGGGCTGGCTGGTGGAGCGGGCCGGCTTCGCCAAGGGCTATCCCGACGATCCGGCGGCCCGCTGCCGGCTGTCCACCAAGCACGCGCTCGCGTTGACCAACCGCGGCGGTGCCACCGCGGCAGAGGTGATCGCCCTGGCCCGCACGGTCCGTGACGGGGTCCACGCTGTGTTTGGTGTCACATTGCAACCGGAGCCGGTCCTGCTCGGCTGCAGGCTGTAGCTCCGAATCCGCCCGACCCCGATTTGTCGCGGCGGGGTCGATGGATTTTCCCCGGTATCTTTGACTTTCGTGAACACGTCGCGCAACCCGCAGCCGGTCAACCGGCGCGTGGCTTTGGCGACCCTCGGACTGGGGGTTTTCGCCCCCAGCGTGCTGGCCGCGTGCGGCGGCCCCGCGGCCAAACAGGCCGAGAAAAAGGAGCAGCCCGCCGCCAAGCTGAAGTTCCAGCCGGCCGATGCGACCGAGAACGTGGTGCCCATCGCGCCGATCAGCGTGGAGATCACCGACGGCTGGTTCCAGCACGTCGCGCTGACCAATTCCGCGGGCAAGGCCGTGGCGGGCAAGTTCAATTCCGATCGCACCGTTTACAGCACCACCGAGCCCCTGGGCTACGACGCGACCTACACCTGGAGCGGCTCGGCCGTCGGGCACGACGGCAAGGCGATCCCGGTCGCGGGCAAGTTCACCACGGTGTCACCCACCAAGAAGATCGGCGGCTCGTTCCAGCTGGCTGACGGCCAGACCGTCGGGGTGGCGGCGCCGATCATCATCCAGTTCGACGCCCCCATCGCAGACAAGGCCGCCGTCGAGAAGGCGCTGACCGTCACCACCAATCCGCCCGTTGAGGGCAGCTGGGCGTGGCTGCCCGACGAAGTCGGGGGGGCGCGCGTCCACTGGCGCACCCGCGAGTACTACCCGGCCGGCACCACCGTCAACGTCGACGCCAAGCTGTACGGCCTGCCGTTCGGCGACAGCGCCTACGGGGCCGACGACATCTCGCTGAACATCCAGATCGGTCGCCGGCAAGTGGTCAAGGCCGAGGTCTCGTCGCACCGCATCCAGGTGGTCAGGGACGAGGGCGTCATCATGGACTTCCCGTGCAGCTACGGCGAGGCCGATAAGGCGCGCAACGTCACCCGCAACGGCATCCACGTGGTGACCGAGAAGTACGCCGACTTCTACATGTCCAATCCCGCCGCCGGCTACAGCCACGTGCACGAACGCTGGGCGGTGCGGATCTCCAACAACGGCGAGTTCATCCATGCGAATCCGATGAGTGCGGGCGCGCAGGGCAACACCAACGTGACCAACGGCTGCATCAACCTGTCGACCGGCGACGCGGAGCAGTACTACCAGAGCGCGATGTACGGCGACCCGGTGGAAGTGACTGGAAGCTCCATTCAGCTGTCCTACTCCGACGGCGACATCTGGGACTGGGCCGTCGACTGGGACACCTGGGTTGCCATGTCCGCGCTGCCGCCGCCGACCGCGCACCCGCCGTCAACGCAGATTCCGGTGACCGCGCCGGCCACGCCGTCGACCGCGCCGTCCCTGTCCGGGACGCCCACGAGCTCCACTTCACCGACCACGACTTCCAGCCCGGGGGCTAACCCCGGCGGTTAAAGCGGGTCGCCGAGGCCTGGTCGCGCGGCTTCATGACGATCAGGTCGAGGTCGACGTGCGGTGGTCGGGATGCCACGAACCCGATCACCTCGGCGACGTCGGCGGCAACCAACGGCGTGATGCCGGTGTAGACGGCGTCGGCGCGTTGCTGGTCGCCGTCGAAGCGGACCAGCGAGAACTCGGTCTCCACCGCGCCCGGCGCGATCTCGGTCAGCCGCACCGGCTTGCCCAGCAGTTCGCCGCGCAGCGTGCGGTGCAGCGCCCCCTGGGCGTGTTTGGCCGCCGTGTACCCGGCGCCGCCGTCGTAAACCTCAAGCGCCGCAACGGAAGTCACCGTGACGATCAGGCCGTCGCCGGAGTCGATGAGCTTGGGTAGCAGCGCCCGGGTGACCCGCAGCGTGCCCATCACGTTGGTCTCCCACATCCAGCGCCAGTGCTCGAAGTCGGAATCGGCCACCGGCGCCAGCCCGCGCGCGCCGCCGGCGTTGTTGACCAGGACGTCCACCCGGCCCAGCTCCTCGGCCAGCGACGCGACTTCGGCGTCGTCTGTGACATCGGCCACAATGGCCGTTCCGCCGATTTCCCTCGCCAGGGCGTTGATCCGGTCCGCGCGGCGCGCCACCGCGACCACGTGAAAGCCCTGAACAGCGAGGGTCTGGGCGGTCGCCTCGCCGATTCCGGAGCTGGCGCCCGTGACCACCGCGACCCGTTCATTCCTGACATTTCCAGCCATCGAAACAACCTTAGTGAACGTGCTAAATTTTCGGGGTGCACCACAGCGCCCTGTCCAGCACCACCACCGCGTGTCTTTGCGCGGCGGGTGCGTGTTGTTGTCGCGCACTTCGCCGCTCCTGACTTTCAGGTGTGGCCAGTGACGGCCAACAAAAATCGGACAGAAGGACGCTCGTGCGCTCGAATACCCTTACCCAGACTCATCATTCGCCCAGCCGTGCCAGCTACAAGGGCCACCGCTCGGTGCGCCGTCAGATCGTGCCTCCGGCACTGCACATCGCCGACTCGGCGGCGGCCTCGGTCTTCCGGGCCGTCCGGTTGCGCGGACCCGTCGGGCGTGACGTCATCGCCGGCGTCACCTCGCTGAGCATCGCCACCGTCAACCGCCAAGTCATCGCCCTGCTCGACGCCGGCCTGCTGCGGGAACGCGCCGACCTGGCCGTCTCCGGGGCCATCGGCCGCCCCCGCGTGCCGGTCGAGGTCAACCACGAACCGTTCGTGACGCTGGGCATCCACGTCGGCGCCCGGACCACCAGCATCGTGGCCACCGACCTGTTCGGCCGCACGCTCGACACCGTCGAGACGCCGACGCCGCTCAGCCCCGCCGGGCCCGCGCTGGCCTCGCTGGCCGAAAGCGCCGCCCGCTACCTGCGGCGCTGGCATCGACGCCGCCCGCTGTGGGTGGGCGTCGCGATCGGTGGCACCGTCGACAGCGCCACCGGTCACGTCGACCACCCGCGCCTCGGCTGGCGGCAGGCGCCCGTCGGCCCGGTGCTGGCCGACGCGCTCGGGCTACCCGTCTCGGTGGCCTCCCACGTCGACGCCATGGCGGGGGCCGAGCTGTTGCTCGGGTTGCGGCGCTTCGTGCCCAGCTCACCGACCAGCCTCTACGTCTACGCCCGCGAGACGGTGGGCTACGCGCTGGTGATCGGCGGCCGGGTGCACTGCCCGGCCAGCGGTCCCGGCACCATCGCGGCGCTGCCCGCCCACTCCGAGTTGCTCGGCGGCAGCGGACAGCTGGAATCCACGGTCAGCGACGAGGCGGTGCTGGCCGCCGCCCGTCGGCTGCGGATCCTGCCTCCGGTGCCCGCGGGCCGCGCCAACGCGTCGGCAAACGGCCTCGGCGACCTGCTGCGGCTGGCCCGGGCCGGCAACGAGCCGGCCCAAGAACTGCTGAACGAGCGGGGGCGGGTGCTCGGGGAGGCGGTGGCGTTGCTGCGCGACATGCTCAACCCCGACGAGCTGGTGGTCGGCGGTCAGGCCTTCACCGAGTATCCCGAGGCGATGGAGCATGTGGAGGCGGCGTTCGCCGAGCGCTCGGTGCTGCCGTCGCGCGACATCCGGGTCACCGTCTTCGGCAACCGGGTGCAGGAGGCCGGCGCGGGAACCGTGTCGTTGGGCGGGCTCTACGCCGATCCGCTCGGCGCGATGCGCCGCGCCGGGGCGCTGAGCCCGCGCCTGCGCGACATCGACGAGCCTTCCGCTTAGCGCGAACCCCTGTCCTGGGCGTTGGGCTGGTGGGCGCGGCGTCCTGTAAAGATGACAGAGTGCGGCACGATGACGTCTTCCGGTTGAAACCGCGCCGCGTCGCAGTGCTGGCGGTGCACACCTCGCCGCTGGCCCAGCCGGGTACCGGCGACGCCGGGGGCATGAACGTCTACGTGCTGCAAACCGCGTTGCACCTGGCGCGGCGGGGTATCGAGGTGGAGATCTTCACCCGGGCCACCGCGTCGGCCGACCCCCCGGTCGCGCGGGTGGCGCCCGGCGTGCTGGTGCGCAACGTGGTGGCGGGGCCCTTCGAGGGCCTGGACAAATACGACCTGCCCACCCAGCTGTGCGCGTTCGCCGCCGGGGTGTTGCGCGCGGAGGCGTCGCATGAACCGGGCTACTACGACATCGTGCACTCGCACTACTGGCTGTCCGGCCAGGTGGGCTGGCTGGCCCGCGACCGCTGGGCGGTGCCGCTGGTGCACACCGCGCACACGCTCGCCGCCGTGAAGAACGCGGCGCTGGCCGTGGGTGACGCGCCCGAGCCGCCGCTGCGCACGGTCGGCGAGCAGCAGGTGGTCGACGAGGCCGACCGGCTGATCGTCAACACCGATGACGAAGCGCAGCAACTGATTTCGATCCACCGCGCCGACCCGGCGCGCATCGACGTCGTCCACCCGGGGGTGGATCTCGAGGTGTTCCGCCCGGGTGATCGCCGAGCCGCCCGGGCCGCGCTGGGCCTGCCGCTCGACGAGGACGTGGTCGCGTTCGTCGGCCGGATCCAGCCGCTGAAGGCGCCCGACATCGTGCTGCGCGCCGCCGCCAGGCTGCCCGGGGTGCGCATCGTGGTGGCCGGGGGACCGTCGGGCAGCGGGATGGCCTCCCCGGACGGCCTGCGGCGGCTGGCCGACGAGCTCGGCATCGCCGCGCGGGTGAGCTTCCTGCCCCCGCAGTCGCGCACGGACCTGGCCACCCTGTTCCAGGCCGCCAGCCTGGTCGCCGTGCCGAGCTATTCGGAGTCGTTCGGCCTGGTGGCCGTCGAAGCGCAGGCGTGTGGCACGCCGGTGGTGGCGGCCGCGGTCGGCGGCCTGCCGGTGGCCGTGCGCGACGGAGTCACCGGGACGCTGGTGTCCGGCCACGAGGTCGGGCAGTGGGCCGACGCCCTCGACCGGATGCTGCGCCTGAGCGCGCCGCAGGCCGAGGCGATGAGCCGCGCCGCCGCCGCGCACGCGGCCACGTTCTCGTGGGATAACACCACGGACGCGCTGCTGGCCAGCTATCGCCGCGCGATCCGCGAGTACACCGCCGAGCGTCGCGGGGTGGGCGCGTGACGTCCACCGTCGAGCGCGTCATCGAGGACGCGCTGCGCGCCAGCGGCCTGGAGTACTCGAAACACGATGGCGCGCACGGTGGCTTGTCGGGGCTGGTGGTGGCGCTGCCCGGCGAGCGCAGGCTCAAGACCAACACCATCCTGAGCATCGGCGAGCATTCGGTGCGCGTCGAGGCGTTCGTGTGCCGCAAGCCCGACGAGAACCACGAGGCCGTCTATCGCTTCCTGCTCAAGCGGAACCGCCGCCTCTACGGCGTGGCCTACACGCTGGACAAGGTCGGCGACATCTACCTGGTGGGCCGCATGTCGCTGGCATCGGTGGACGCCGAGGAGATCGACCGGGTGCTCGGGCAGGTGCTCGAAGCGGTGGATGCGGACTTTAATACCTTGCTGGAGTTGGGTTTTCGCTCGTCGATCCAGAAAGAGTGGGAGTGGCGGGTGTCGCGCGGGGAGTCGCTGAAGAACCTGGAGGCGTTCGCCCATTTGATCGACGAAGACGACGAATAAGCTAGCCGGCATGGGAGATACCGGCACGTTGGTGCTGCTCCGCCACGGCGAGAGCGAATGGAACGCAAGCAACCAGTTCACCGGTTGGGTCGACGTGGACCTGACCGAAAAGGGCCGGGCCGAGGCGGTCCGCAGCGGCGAGCTGCTGGCCGAGCACAACCTGTTGCCCGACGTGCTCTACACGTCGCTGCTGCGCCGGGCGATCACCACCGCGCACCTGGCGCTGGACGCCGCCGACCGGCTGTGGATCCCGGTGCGGCGCAGCTGGCGGCTCAACGAACGCCACTACGGCGCGCTGCAGGGGCTGAACAAGGCCGAGACCAAGGACCGCTACGGCGAAGAGCAGTTCATGACCTGGCGGCGCAGCTACGACACGCCGCCACCGCCGATCGAAAGGGGCAGCGAGTTCAGCCAGGACACCGACCCTCGCTACACCAACATCGACGGCGGCCCGCTGACCGAATGCCTGGCCGACGTGGTGGCCCGGTTCCTGCCGTATTTCACCGACGTCATCGTCCCGGACCTGCGCAGCGGCAAGACGGTGCTGATCGTCGCGCACGGCAACTCGCTGCGTGCCCTGGTCAAGTACCTCGACGGGATGTCCGACGACGACGTCGTCGGGCTGAACATTCCCACCGGTATTCCGCTGCGCTATGACCTGGGCGGCGACCTGCGGCCGGTGGTGCCGGGCGGCACCTACCTCGACCCGGAGGCGGCCGCGGCGGGTGCCGCGGCGGTTGCCAGCCAGGGCCGGCGGTAGCCGCCGACCGCTCCCATCGGGAGTTTTTGAAGGCCTGTTTGCCGAACATCGCGTGAACGGGAGTGGAACACCTGAAGCGCAAAGTGTGACTTGTCCGATTTTGGCCTCGTTCCGCTAGGGCGGTGTTTCCGAAGATTTGTAGGATTTGCTATGTGACTGTGTTCTCGGCGCTGTTGCTGGCCGGGGTCTTGTCCGTGCTGGGGCTGGCCGTAGGGGTAGCAGCCGGGACCCGGCTGTCGTCGAAAGCGGCCCAGCGCAGGCAGCGCGTGAGCCCGGACTGGACCGGGATCACCGTCGCGCAGATGCTGCAACGCATCGTCGCGCTAATGCCGCTGGGGGTCGCGGTGGTGGATTCCCACCGCGACGTCGTCTACCTCAATGACCGGGCCGCCGAGCTCGGCCTGGTGCGGGACCGGCAGCTCGACGACCAGGCGTGGGAAGCGGCGCAGCAGGCGCTGAGCGGCGTCGACGTGGAATTCGACCTGCGGCCGGCCAAGCGGGCGGCCGGCCGGTCCGGGCTGGCGGTGCACGGGCAGGCGCGGCTGCTCAGCGAGGAAGACCGCCGCTTCGCCGTGGTGTTCGCCCACGACCAGTCCGACTACGCGCGCATGGAGGCGACGCGGCGCGACTTCGTGGCCAACGTCAGTCACGAGCTGAAGACCCCGGTGGGCGCCATGGCCCTGCTCGCCGAGGCCCTGCTGGCGTCCTCGGACGACTCCGAAACCGTCCGCCGGTTCGCCGAGAAGGTGCTCGTGGAAGCCAACCGGCTCGGCGACATGGTCGCCGAACTGATCGAGCTGTCCCGGCTGCAGGGCGCCGAGCGGTTACCCAACGTGACCGAGGTCGACGTGGATACCGTTGTGGCGGAAGCCATTTCACGCCACAAGGTGGCCGCCGACAACGCTCAGATCGAGATTCGCACCGACGCGCCCAGCGGTTTACGGGTGCTGGGCGACGAAACGCTTCTGGTCACCGCGCTGGCCAACCTGGTGTCCAACGCGATCGCCTACTCGCCGCCCGGTTCACCGGTCTCGATCAGCCGTCGCCGCCGCGGCGAAAACATCGAGATCGCCGTCACCGACCGCGGTATCGGGATCGCACTGGAAGACCAGGAGCGAGTCTTCGAGCGGTTCTTCCGGGGGGACAAGGCACGCTCGCGCGCCACCGGCGGCAGCGGGCTGGGTTTGGCCATCGTCAAACATGTTGCGGCCAACCACAACGGCAGCATCGGGGTGTGGAGCAAGCCGGGGACGGGATCCACGTTCACCCTGTCGATTCCGGCCTACAAGGACACTGACGAAGAACCCGAGCCACCGCAGGGTCGCGAAGTGCGGCCCAACAGGTCACAACGAGAGGAAGAACTGAGTAGATGACCCGCGCGTATGACGATGCAGAGCGCAGCGATGAGGAGGAATCGCGCTTATGACTAGCGTCTTGATCGTGGAAGACGAGGAGTCGCTGGCCGATCCGCTGGCATTCCTGTTGCGCAAGGAGGGCTTCGAGGCCACGGTGGTGACCGACGGCCCCGCCGCCCTCGCCGAATTCGACCGCGCCGGCGCCGACATCGTGCTGCTCGACCTGATGCTGCCCGGCATGTCGGGGACCGACGTGTGCAAGCAGTTGCGCGCCCGTTCCGGCGTCCCGGTGATCATGGTGACCGCGCGGGACAGCGAGATCGACAAGGTGGTCGGGCTGGAACTCGGCGCCGATGACTATGTGACCAAGCCGTATTCGGCGCGCGAGCTGATCGCCCGCATCCGCGCGGTGCTCCGCCGCGGCGGCGACGACGACTCCGAGATCAGCGACGGGGTGCTCGAGTCGGGACCGGTGCGGATGGACGTCGAGCGACACGTCGTCTCGGTCAACGGCGACACGATCACGTTGCCGCTCAAGGAGTTCGACCTGCTCGAGTACCTGATGCGCAACAGCGGCCGGGTGCTGACCCGCGGGCAGTTGATCGACCGGGTATGGGGCGCCGACTACGTCGGCGACACCAAGACCCTCGACGTCCACGTCAAGCGGTTACGGTCCAAGATCGAGGCGGACCCGGCCAACCCGGTACACCTGGTGACCGTGCGGGGGCTGGGCTACAAGCTGGAGGGCTAGGCCGAGTCGGTAAAAGCGCGGTTTACCGCGCCGCCCTGGCGCCCTCGCGATGACCCTTCTTTTTCGCGTGGGTTGAGCAGCAATGCGTCATTTCGCAATGGAACCGGTCGCTGCATTCATGCGAACAATAAATTGACGCGGCCGGAAGCCAATCGGGGTCGGACAGGTCGCGCGGTCGGTCATTGGGATCGAACGTGTGGCCGCAATGCACGCAGGTCCTGACCTTGGTAGCCATGTCGTCAGGGTACGCGCAGAGGCGCTCAGTCGCTGCCCGTTTCTGCATTTCGCGGCATCGCCAAGTGTGCAATTCAACCGGAAATCGCCGGCGCCAGCGAATTACTTTTTGTAACTAATTCGGCCGTCGGCCGATGTCGAGGGCGCCGCGGTTCGAGGCGACCGGTGCGGCCATCCCGATGAATTCGACAGGGCGGCAGGCCAATAGGCGCCAGATCGGCACTGGGCGGCGAAATCGCCTGCGGCGCAGGCCGTTCCAGGGCTGTGATGCCGGCCGGCATCGGCGAGTGGCCCCAGGCGGCTTTCGGCAAGCGGTGCGGTCACGGGGCCCGGGCGACGATGTGGCCCCGAACACACTGCGCACCGCAGGAATTAATCCGGCAACCATGACGTTCGGGGTAGCCGTGGCGCGCGACGAAATGCTCGAACGGGTGAACTGTCTTAGCATCAGCCCATTGGTCGACCCTGATCGGGGGGAACGGTGTTGACGCTTCTCAAGCGGGCATGGGTTCCCCTGGTCGTGGTCGTGGCGGTGCTCATCGGCGGCGTCGCGGTGGACCGCCTCAACGGCGTTTTCCCGGGGCCCGGCCTGCCCAAGCCCGATCCGCGGGATGCGACCCCGCCCTACGCCGCCAAGACCGCCGTCTACGAAATCCTGGGGCCACCCGGGACCACCGGCGTCGTCAACTGGATGGATGCCGACGCGCAACCGCAAAAGGCCAACTTCACCACGTTGCCGTGGTCGACGACGATCGTCGCCCAGATGCCCGGCATCTTCGCCTACGTCGTCGCGCAAGGTGACAGCGCCTCCATCGGCTGCCGGATCACGGTCGACGGCAAACTGGTCGACCAACGGCAAGCCGAGACGCGCAATGCGCAGGTCTCCTGCCTGGATAAGTCCGCATGACCGACAACACCAGCGACACCGACGAAATACCCGTCGCACAACCCACCGAAGTCGAGCACAAGCCGCGCATTGCCCGCGCCGTCCGCGTCCTGGCGCTGCCGATCGTCGTCTGCTGGGTGCTGATCGCGGTCGGCGTCAACGTCTTCGTCCCACAGTTGGAGAAGGTTGCCGAGGACATCTCCGTTCCGCTCTCGCCGTCCGACGCACCGTCGGTCACCGGGATGAAGCACATCGGCGAGAAGTTCAAGGAGTACGACTCGGACAACCTCGTCCTGGTCACCCTGGTCGGTGATAAACCGCTTGGCGAGGACGCGCACCGGTTCTACGACGACCTGGTCAAAAAGATCCAGGCCGACCACGAACACGTCGAGCACGCGCTGAACTTTTGGGGACAGCGCTTCACGTCCTCAGGTGTGGAGAGCTACGACCATAAGGCCGCCTACGTCCAGGTCAACCTCAAAGGCGATCAGGGAGGGGCGGTCGGCGACGAATCCGTTGCCGCGGTGCGCAAGATCGTCGCGGACTCCAAGCCGCCCGCCGGCGTCAAGGCCTACGTCGCGGGCCAGGGAGCGCTGACCGCCGACGTGATCGTTGTCGGTGACAAGAGCCTGGCCAAGATCACCATCATCACGGTCGTCATCATCGCGATCATGCTGATGTTCGTTTACCGGTCCATCAGCACCGTGTTGCTGACCATGGTGATCCTCTTCGTCGGACTCGCGGCCGGCCGCGGCGTGGTGTCGCTGCTGGGCGAAACCGGCGTCATGGGGTTGTCGACCTTCGCCGTGAACCTGCTCACCTCACTCGCGATCGCGGCGGGTACCGATTACGCGATTTTCATGGTGGGCCGCTACCAGGAGGGCCGTGAACGCGGTCTGGACCGCGAAGCCGCCTATTACGACACCTTCGCCGGTGTCAGCAAGGTGGTCCTGGGCTCGGGTCTGACCATCGTTGGGGCGCTGGCCTGCTTGAAGTTCACCCGACTGCCTTACTTCAGTTCGCTGGCGTTCCCGTGCGCGATAGGTCTGCTGGTGGTGGTGGCGGCCGGGGTCACGCTGACGCCCGCTCTCATCGCAGTCGCCAGTGGCTTCGGTCTTTTGGACCCCAAGCGCAAGTTCAACTACACCCGGTGGCGCCGCCTGGCGACGGCCATCGTGCGCTGGCCGGCGCCCATCCTCGCCATTTCCGTCATTCTTGCTATCGTTGGCGCCCTTGGTCTCGCGGGCTTCACCCCGCGCTACAACGACCTCTACTACCTGCCGCATACCGCCGCCTCGGTGCAGGCCTACGACGCGGCCGATCGGCACTTCACCCAGGCCCGCCTCAACCCGGACCTCCTGATGATCGAATCGGACCACGATCTGCGCAATCCCCGAGACATGCTGGTGCTGGACAAGGTTGCCGGTGCCATCTTCCGGGTGCCGGGCATCGAACGGGTGCAGAGCATCACCCGACCGCTCGGCCCACCGATCGAAGACGGGTCAATTCCGTTCCAGCTCAGCGTGCAAAGCGCGCCGATCCGTGACAACCTCAACTACCTGAGAGACCGCGTCGGCGACATCAAGAAGATCACCGGATTCCTCGACACCCAGATCTCCCTGCTGGAACGCCAGTACGCGATCACCCAGAAGCTCGCCAACGCGACGGACGACAGCGCAAAAACCACGGCGGAGACCGCCGCCATCACCGACGAAATTCGCGACCACATCGCCGATTTCGACGACTTCTGGCGACCGATCCGCAGCTACTTCTACTGGGAGAGGCACTGCTACGACATCCCGATGTGCTGGTCGCTGCGTAGCCTGTTCGACGCCTTGGACGGGTTTGATCAGCTCGCCGAGAAGTTCCACGCCCTCACCGGCGATCTCACCAACACGGCCGCGGCCACGCGCGAATTGTTGGCGATCATTCCGGAGAACATCGCCGTGTCGAAGGCGATCCGGGATACGACGCTGACCATCTACAGCTCGTTCGACAGTCTGATCGACCAGTTCGACCGGCTCACCGATACCAATGCTGTGATGGGTAAGTCGTTCAACGACGCTCGGGTGGAGAGCCTGTTTTACCTGCCGCCGGAGATCTTCCAGAACTCCGATTTCCAGTTCGGGTTGAGCCTGATGGTGTCGCCCGACGGAAAGGCCGCGCGCTTCATCATCACTCACTCCCTGGACCCGGCAACCGCGGAAGGCATCAAGTCCGTCGAGCAAGAGCGCAACGCGGCCAAGGAGGCGCTGAAGCTCACCTCGCTGGAGAACGCCGACATCTACCTCGGCGGCACCGCCGCGACATTCAACGACATCGCCACCGGCGCCTGGTACGACCTGCTGATCGCCGCGGTGGCGTCGATCGTGCTGATCTTCATCATCATGGTTATCGTCACCCGCGCTCTGGTCGCGGCGGGCGTCATCGTCGGCACGATCGTGCTGTCGCTGGGAGCGGCGTTCGGATTCTCGACGCTGATCTGGCAGCATTTGGGCCACTTCCAGTTGCACTGGGTGGCAACGGAATTCGCGCTGATCGTGCTCTTGGCGGTGGGGTCTGATTACAACCTGATGCTGGTGTCGCGGATCGAGGAGGAGATCGGGGCCGGCCTGAACACCGGACTCATCCGCGGCGTCGGCGTGACGGGTCCGGTGGTGTCCGCGGCCGGTGTGGTGTTCGCCGTGACCATGGCCGCGATGCTCTCCAGCGACCTGCGGGCGATCGGTCAGTTCGGTACGACGATCGGTATCGGTCTGATGTTCGACACCTTCGTCGTTCGGACGCTGATCACGCCGTCGATCATGACGCTGATGGGGCGCTGGTTCTGGTGGCCCAAGCGGGTGCGGGTCCGTCCGGCGAGCCAGATGCTTCGGTCGGTCGGGCCGCGCCCGCTGGTTCGTGCGCTGCTGTACCAACCGCGGCACGCGGTTGCCCGGGACGCGCAGAGCTGATCCTCGGCAACGAGCGTGCGTTCAGGGCTTCGAGTGTGCGCCGAGGGCGCAGATCTCGCCGATTTCCCGCCCAGGATGCACCCGCAAAGCCCCGGCCGCACACACGATCAGCGGGCGCGGATCACCTCGTCGGCCACGCCCAGCGCCAGCGCCATGATGGACACCTGCGGGTTGACCTCCGGGCAGCTCGGCAGGATCGAGGCGTCGGCCACCCACACCCCGTCCACGCCGCGCAGCCGCCCCGTCTCGTCGACCGGGCAGAGCTGATCGTCGGCGCCGGCGGCCGCCGTGCCCGTCGGATGAAAAGCCGCCAGGTGCAGGCTTCTCGGGTCGCTGCGCCGCAACGCATCCTGCAGGGCGGGCAGCGACGTCACCGTCATCGCGCCGGGCAAACCGGTCAGCACCTCGCTCGCCCCGGCCGCGAACAACAGCCGGCCCATCGCCTCGAGCGCCACCACGAGCTTGCCGACGTCGGCGCGCGCGATGTTGTAGCGCACCAGCGTCTCGCCGCGCACCGTGGACACCGAGCCGACACCGCGATCGGCCACCATGGCGCCGAACGTCGCCACCCGGGGCGCCGCATCCAGCCAGCCGAGCAGCTCGGCACCGTAGCCCGGATACACCATCGAGCCCATCCCCGGCGGGGTGGAGGTCGCTTCGATGAGCACGCCGTGCGACTCGTGCAACTCGTGAACCGCGGCGCTTTGCAGCACGCCGTGCCAGGCCACCACGTCGTCCTCGAAGCGGCCCGCGAGCATGGTCGCCGGATGCAGCGCCAGGTTGCGGCCGAGCCGCGGGTGCGAGCCAAAGCCGCTGCGCCGCAACAACCCCGGCGTTTCGGTGGCGCCGGCCGCCACGATGACCGTGTCGGCCAGCACGTCCAGCGCGGTGCCGTCGGGCCGGCGGGCGCGCACCCCTCGTGCGCGCCCGTGCCCGTGCAGCACCCGCTCGACGCGGGCGTGGGAGATGATCCGCGTGCCCGAGGCGCACGCCTCGGGCAGCGCGTTGAGGTGCACGCCGAACTTGGCGTTGCGGGGGCAGCCGATCGCGCACTGGCAGGAGCCCTCGCAGCCCGGCGCGTTGCGCGGGATGGGCGCCGCCCGCCAGCCCAGCGTGGCGGCGGCCTCCAGCAGCAGCCGCCCGTTGTGGCCCATGACCTCCAGCGGCACCGGGGCGACCCGCAGCGTGCGTTCGACGTCGTCCAGGCGCGCGGCCAGCCGGTCGGAATCGGCCAGCGCGAGCCCGAATTCGTCGCGCCACCGCCGTTGCACGGCCGCTGGCGGGCGATAGCAGGTGCCGGAGTTCACCACCGTGGTGCCGCCGACCGCCCGGCCGATGGGCAGCACCACCGAGGGGCGGCCCAGGGCGACGGTGGCCCCCGCGCCGCGGTACAGCCCGGCGTAACGGTCGATCGGGTGGGTGGTGCGGAATTCCTCGACCGTCCACCGGCGCCCCTCCTCGAGGACGACGACGTCCAGGCCGGCCCGGGCCAGCGCGCGGGCCGCCATCGCCCCGCCGGCGCCCGACCCCACGATCACCGCGTCGGCGGTGACGACGGAGGCCTCAGCGGCCGACGACACGATGTTCAGCGCGGCGTCGGGCCGGGCGGTCGCGTGCTGGCCGGCGTGCGAAATCAATTCCGTCGCATAGGTTTCCGCGCCGTTGGCCAGCAACACGATCGCCTTCATGGCCTCGACGGCCGCGCCGGCGTCCGGGCTCAGCGCGGCGACCCGGCGCAGGACCTGCTCCCGGCGGTCGGGGCCGAGCCGCGACAATGGCCGGCCGGTGGTGGCGTAGCTCGCCGCGGCCAGCGTGAACAACCCGGCGCGCACGGCCACGCGTGATGTCGTGGGCAGCTGCCGCAGGTAGCGCTCGACACGGCCGGTCAGCTCGGGGGGCGTCGGGCCGCCGTGCTCCTCCGGCAGCAGGGCGGTTCCGAACGAGGCGACCAGGCTCATGTCGTCCGCGCGAGCCGGCGGCCCAGCTTGATGAAGAACGGATAGGTGGCGAAGATGGCGGCGGCCGCCGCGTGCAGGGGCCAGTCCGCTTTGGCGGTGTTGACGCGGAAAACCCCGCTGTTCCACATGAAGTCGCGACCGTTGCGGGCGCGGAACGGCCGCCACAGCACCCCCAGTCCGGGGACGTTGTTGTACAAGCCGAACGAGCCGCCGAAGAAGACGCCCAGCGTGGCGGCCTCGGCGGCGGCGCGCTGCTCGGCGGGCAGCCGCCGCTCGATCAGCAGGCCGGAGGCGAACAGCAGCGGTGGGTCGAGCAGAAAGCTCATGAAAGGATCCTTTCGTTGACCTCGGGTGCCGCGCGGCCGCGCAGGCCCACTTCGGCGTGCCCGGTGCCCAGCACCGACCACCGCCGGTCGTCGATCTCGATGTGGACGTCGGCCTGTTCGGTGTTGGTGCACACCGCTTTTCCGCCGTCGGGGTCGGTGTACTCCAGGCTCACGCACCGCTCCGCGGGCTGGTCCACGCGGATCAGGACCCGACGGCCGCCGATGCGGCCCTCCAGCTGCCAGTGCGCCAGCCCAAGGGTCGTCCGCATCCGCAGCGACGGCAAAGGGCTTGCGGGCCAATCCTTTCCGTCGATGCGAAACCGCACGAACGCCAGCGGAGCCAGCTTGTTCAGCCCCGGCCTATTGGAGACCGCCGCAACAACTTCCATGACGTCGCCGTTGCCGAGGTCGGCGTGGACCCAACCCCAGCGCTTGGCGTTGCCGTGCCCGTAGATGTGCGCGACGCCGCCACGCCAGCCGTCGATGCGCGCCGCGGTGCCGCCGACGGTCAGCGAGCCGGTGAAGTCGGCGGTGGGGGCGATGACGACCTGGGCGCCCGGCAACAGCTCGCGGTCCCAGGCCGCGCGGGGAAACGTCCACAGCGGTGCGCCGGTGTCCGTCCACGCCAGGTCCCAGGCGAGCGACCCGGCGCGTCCGCTGAGCTGCCCGTCGCCCACCCGGACGCCTTCGGCGTCGAACCACCAGGACCCGCTGGCGGGCCGGGTGGGCGCGGGACCGAACCGCTCGGTGCGGGGCGGGCCTTCGGGCGAAAACCAGGTGGCCCAGCCGTGCGCGTAGGCGTCGCCGGCGAGCGGGGCGACCGTCTCGCAGTGCACCCACAGCCCGGCGCGCGTCGCCGGATCCGACAGGGTGGCGTACCACACTTCCAGGCGGCCGGCCTTGCCGCGCCAGCGTGGATTCGCCGCCGATTGCGTGTCGCCGTCCATTGCTCAACCTCCCGAGGGTTAATCCACTATATTGGTTGAGCCAATGAACCAGTCAAATCCGCTGCGTCCGCCGGACCGTCAACGCGTCGACGAACAGATCGCCGCGTCGATCACCGACGCGATCCTCGACGGCGCGTTTCCGCCGGGCTCGGCCCTGCCGCCCGAGCGCGAGCTGGCCGAACAGCTCGGCGTCAACCGCACGTCGCTGCGCCAGGGCCTGGCCCGGCTCCAGCAGATGGGCCTGATCGAGGCCCGGCACGGCAGCGGCAACGTGGTCTCCGACCCGCAGGGGCTCACCCACCCCGCGGTGGTCGAGGCGCTGGTGCGCAAGCTGGGGCCGGAGTTTTTGGTGGAGCTGTTCGAGATCCGGGCGGCGTTGGGGCCGTTGATCGGGCGATCGGCGGCGCGACGGCGCGCCCCCGAGGATGCCGAGACGCTGCGCGCCGCGCTGGCCGCGGTCGTTGAGGCCGACAGCGCTGCGGCGCGCCAGGCCGCCGACCTCGCCTACTTCCGGGTGCTCATCCACCACAGCCGCAACCGCGCGCTGGGGTTGCTCTATCGCTGGGTCGAGCACGCCTTCGGCGGCCGCGAGCACCAGCTCACCGCGGCGTACGACGACGCCGCGCCGGTGGTGGCCGGGCTCACCGCGATCACCGAGGCCGTGCTGGCGGGCGACGAAGCGGGGGCCGCCGCGGCCGTCGAGGCGTACCTGCACGCCAGCGCGCAGCGAATGGTGTTGTCCTACAACAAAACCGAGGCTATTCCGCGAGGCGAGTCGCGGGATGAACCGCGATGAGGCCCAATTTGGCGCGGCGCTTGCACATGGCCGCCAGCTCCGCGTAGGCCTTGGCGCCGAGCAACTCGGTGAGCTCGTCGGCCATGCTCTCCCACACCTGCTTGGCGCCGACGTGGGCGCCCGGGTCACCCGTGCAGTACCAATGCAGGTCGGCGCCCCCGGAACCCCAGCCGCGCCGATCGTATTCGGTGACAGTGGTTTTGAGGATCTCGGTGCCGTCGGGCCGCGTCACCCACTCCTGGCTGCGCCGGATCGGCAGCTGCCAGCAGACGTCGGGCTTCATGGTCAGCGGCGCCACGCCCAGCTTGAGGGCCTTGCTGTGCAGCGCGCACCCGACACCCCCCGGGAAGCCGGGCCGGTTCAAGAAAATGCAGGCGTCCTTATGTTTGCGGGTGCGGTACTGGGCCTGCCCGTCGTGCTCGTCGAGTTCCAGGTATCCCTTGCGGCCCAAGCCCTTTTCGCGGAATTGCCAGTCGTCGTCGGTCAGGTGCCGCACCGCGTCGTCGAGCCGGGCGCGGTCGTCGTCGTCGGACAGGAACGCCCCGTGCGAGCAGCAGCCGTCGTCCGGGCGGCCCGCCACCGTGCCGTGGCAGGCGGGGGTGCCGAACACGCACGTCCACCGCGACAGCAGCCAGGTCAGGTCGGCCGCGATCAGGTGCTCCGGATTGTCCGGGTCGTAGAACTCCACCCATTCACGGGCGAAGTCCAGCTCGACCTCTTGTCCCGGCTCAGGGTAGGAATTCGCCACGGCGTCCACGTTAGACGACGCATCCGGCTCTTCGACCCGCTGACACTCGGGGCCCGACCGAACATCGTCGGCAACTTCCTTTGCGGCCCGCACGCGGGGTCCGCCCATATCCGACTAGGTTGTTTTCCGTGCGATTGGGCGTTCTCGACGTGGGCAGCAACACAGTTCATCTGTTGGTGGTTGATGCGCACCGTGGTGGGCATCCCACGCCCATGAGTTCGACGAAGGCCACCCTGCGGCTGGCCGAGTCGATCGACAGCTCGGGCAAGATCACCAAGCGCGGCGCCGAGAAGCTGATCTCCACGATCGACGAGTTCGCCAAGATCGCCGACAGCTCCGGCTGCGCCGAGTTGATGGCCTTCGCGACCTCCGCGCTGCGCGACGCGGTGAACTCCGACGACGTGCTGACCCGCGTCCGCAAGGAAACCGGCGTCGAACTGGAGGCGCTGAGCGGGGTCGATGAGTCGCGGCTGACCTTCCTCGCGGTGCGCCGCTGGTACGGGTGGAGCGCGGGGCGGATCATCAACCTCGACATCGGCGGCGGCTCGTTGGAGATGTCCAGCGGCGTCGACGAGGAGCCGGAGGTGGCGCTGTCGCTGCCGCTGGGCGCCGGCCGGCTGACCCGCGAGTGGCTGCCCGACGACCCACCCGGGCGGCGCCGGGTGGGGATGCTGCGGGACTGGCTGGACGCCGAGCTCGCCGAGTCCGCCGTGACCATGCTGGAAGCCGGCGCTCCGGACCTGGCGGTGGCGACGTCGAAGACGTTTCGCTCGCTGGCGCGGCTCACCGGTGCGGCCCCGTCGGCCGACGGGCCGCGGGTGAAGCGGACGCTCACAGCAAACGGCCTCAGGCAACTCATATCTTTCATCTCTAGGATGACGACCGCCGACCGGGCAGAACTGGAAGGAGTGAGCGCCGAGCGGGCGCCGCAGATCGTGGCGGGTGCGCTGGTGGCGGAGGCGAGTATGCGAGCGCTGTCGATCGAATCGGTGGATATCTGCCCGTGGGCATTACGGGAAGGTCTCATCTTGCGCAAACTCGACAGCGAAGCCGACGGAACGCCCCTCATGAAGCGATCCGTGCGCGATGCTGGAGGCCAGGCAGGTGATCGGGACGGCAACCGATCGAGAGGCGACAAAGCATGACCGGACCACACTCCGAGACCGAGAGCGCGGGCACTCGGCCGATCTCGGTGGCCGAACTTCTGGCCAGGAATGGAACCATCGGCGCCCCGGCGGTCACCCGGCGGCGCCGCCGCCGGCGCGGTGACAGCGACGCGGTGACCGTCGCCGAGCTGACCGGCGAGATTCCGGTCATCTCCGACGACGACGAGGACCCCCGCACCGCCGAGCAACCGAGCGCCGAACCCGTCGCCACCGCCCCGCAGCAGCAAACCGAAGCCAAGCCCGCCACCGCGTACTGGTCGCAGCCGGAGCCGCGCTGGCCCAAGTCGCAGCCGAAGAAGCCGTCCGGACCGGAGCGCAGCGAGTACCCGCGCCCGCTGAGCCATGCCGAGGCGACGAACGGCACGGGCCAATCCGGCGCCGAGGACATGAATCCCGACCCGCTGGACCATTACAGCGACCTCCCGGTCGACGTGATGGATTCGGAGGTGCGCGAGGCCGAAACCGCGCAGGAGGATTCCGCGTACGTGCGCTCCTACCTGCAGACGGAGACCGACGAGGCCGAGGAGGACGTCGACCCGCTGGCCGCCGGATACGTGCCCGAGGAGGACCTCGACGAGACGAGGCACGCGGACGCGGCCACCGACACCCACGCGCCCGGCCGGTTCGAGGGGATCTGGCGCGGCAGCCTGGTCGTGTTCCAGTCGATCCTGGCCGTCGCTTTCGGCGCGGGACTGTTCGTCGCCTTCGACCAGTTGTGGCGCTGGAACAGCATCGTGGCCCTGGTGCTCTCGGTGCTGGTGATCCTGGGCCTGGTGGTCGGCGTCCGGGTGGTGCGCAAGACCGAGGACATCGCCAGCACGTTGATCGCGGTCGCGGTGGGGGCGTTGATCACCCTGGGCCCCCTGGCGCTGTCGCTGCAGTCGGGCTAGGCGGACCCGGGACCACACAGACCGTTGCGCCCAGCTATCAAAGTCGGACTCTCAACGGCTTCGGTGTACCCATTGCGGGCCGAGGCCGCGTTCGAGTACGCCGCCCGGCTCGGCTACGACGGGGTCGAGCTGATGGTGTGGGCCGAAACGGTCAGTCAGGACATCGACGCCGTCGCCAAACTGTCCCGGCGCTATCGGGTACCGGTGCTGTCCGTGCACGCGCCCTGCCTGCTGATCTCGCAACGGGTGTGGGGCGCCAACCCGATCCCCAAGCTGGACCGCAGCGTGCGCGCCGCCGAGCAGCTCGGCGCGCAGACCGTCGTCGTGCACCCTCCGTTTCGCTGGCAGCGGCGCTACGCCGAGGGCTTCAGCGAGCAGGTCGCGGCGCTGGAGGCCTCGAGCGACGTGATGGTCGCGGTGGAAAACATGTTCCCGTTCCGCGCGGACCGGTTCTTCGGATCGGGCCAATCGCTGGAGCGGATGCGCCGGCGTGGCGGCGGCCCGGGCCCGGCCATCTCGGCGTTCGCGCCCTCCTACGACCCGTTGGACGGCAACCACGCGCACTACACCCTGGACCTGTCCCACACCGCGACCGCGGGCAGCGATTCGTTGGACATGGCCCAGCGGATGGGCGACGGGCTGGTCCACCTGCATCTGTGCGACGGCAGTGGTCTGCCCGCCGACGAGCACCTGGTGCCCGGGCACGGCACCCAGCCCACCGCGGAGGTCTGCCAGATGCTGGCCGGCAGCCACTTCGGCGGCCACGTCATCCTGGAGGTGTCCACGTCCAGCGCGCGTTCGGCCAACGAGCGCGAAAGCATGCTCGCCGAATCGCTGCAGTTCGCCCGCACGCACCTGCTGCGCTGATCAATCCAGGAGACCATGAACGCGTTATTCACCACCGCGATGGCATTGCGGGAGGTTGACCCCGGCGTCTTTGAAGGCGAGCTCAACAAGCACTGGACCATCGGCCCGAAGGTGTACGGCGGCGCGATGCTGGCGCTGTGCGCCAACGCCGCCCGCAGCGCCTGCGGCGGACCGTCGGCCGGCTTCGAGGCGGCCCAGCAGCCGGTCGCGGTGTCGGCGAGCTTCCTGTGGGCCCCCGACCCGGGGCCGATGCGGCTGGTGACCTCGATCCGCAAGCGTGGCCGGCGGATCAGCGTGGTCGACGTCGAGCTCACCCAGGGCGACCGCACCGCGGTGCACGCCGTGGTCAACCTCGGTGAGCCGGAGCACTTTCCGCCCGACGGTGACGCCAAGCCGTTGCTGTCGGCCAACCCGGTGGTGGGCCTGATGGCGCCTGAGCCGCCCGACGACGTCGCGCCGATCGGGCCCGGCCACCCGCTGGCCGGCCTGGTGCACCTCGGCGAGGGCTGCGACGTGCGACCGGTGTTGTCGACGCTCGGGCCGACGGCCGACGGGGGACCGCCGGTGATCCAGATGTGGGCGCGCCCCCGGGGCGTGGCGCCGGACGCGCTGTTCGCGTTGATGTGCGGAGACCTGTCCGCGCCGGTGACCTTCGCGGTGGAGCGCACCGGCTGGGCGCCCACCGTCCAGCTGAGCGCCTTCCTGCGCGGCTTGCCCGCCGACGGGTGGCTCCGGATCATCGCGACCTGCACCGAAATCGGTCATGACTGGTTCGACGAGGACCACACCGTCGTCGACAGTCTGGGCCGCCTCGTCGTGCAGGCCCGCCAACTGGCGCTGGTCCCTGCCGCCGGGTAGCCGCCGGTGTCTGCGATGCTGTCGGGCATGGCAAGAATCGCGATCATCGGTGGCGGCAGCATCGGGGAGGCACTGCTGTCGGGTCTGCTGCGCGCGGGACGGCAGGTCAAAGACCTGGTGGTGGCCGAGCGGGTTCCGGAGCGCGCCGAGTATCTGGCAGCCACCTATTCGGTGCTGATCACCTCGGTGGCCGACGCGGTGGAGAACGCGTCCTTCGTCGTGGTGGCGGTGAAGCCGGGCGATGTCGAGCCGGTGATGGCGGAGCTGGCCAAGGCGGCCGCCGCGGCCGAGACCGACAGCGCCGAGCAGGTGTTCGTCACCGTCGCGGCCGGAATCGGCCTCTCGTACTTCGAGTCGAAGCTGCCCGCCGGGACGCCGGTGGTGCGCGCCATGCCCAACGCGGCGGCGTTGGTCGGCGCGGGGGTGACCGCCCTGGCCAAGGGCCGGTTCGTCACCGTCCCGCAGCTCGAGGGGGTCTCGGCCCTGTTCGACTCCGTCGGCGGCGTGCTGACCGTGCCGGAAGCCCAGATGGACGCGGTGACCGCGCTTTCCGGGTCGGGCCCGGCCTATTTCTTCTTGATGGTCGAGGCCCTGGTGGACGCCGGGGTGGCCGCCGGTCTGAGCCGCGAGGTGGCCACCGACCTGACCGCGCAGACCATGGCCGGGTCGGCGGCCATGCTGCTGGAACGGATGGACGCCGAGCGGCGACCTGCCGAGGGGGAGGCGCCGGGGTTGCGGGTGGACGCCACCGCGACCCAGCTGCGGGCCACCATCACCTCACCCGGGGGAACCACCGCCGCCGGGCTGCGCGAACTGGAACGGGGCGGCCTGCGGGCGGCCGTGGATGCGGCGGTTCAGGCCGCCAAAATGCGCTCTGAGCAGCTAAGAATTACATCGGAGTAATCCAAGATTTTTGAACTGATTGTCCCCCACCAGTACCAGTAACCCCATTAGTCCCGCTATTCTCCTCTTTGTATGCACGTGTGGGTGCCAGCGGAGGGGAAGCCGCTGGCATTGCGGGTGCCTGACACGATTGGGTTGCGATGACGTCTACGAACGGGCCATCGGCGCGCGATTCTGCTGGTAAGCGGGACACCGGTTCCGGCGAGGGCCAGCAGGGCAGGACACAGTTCTTGACCGTCGCCGAGGTGGCGGCGTTGATGCGGGTCTCCAAGATGACGGTGTACCGGCTGGTGCACAACGGCGAGCTGCCCGCGGTCCGCGTCGGGCGGTCTTTCCGCGTGCACGCCAAGGCGGTGCACGACATGTTGGAGACGTCCTACTTCGACGCGGGCTGAGACGAAACCGGCCGCCCGCTGACTGCGCGCGGCCGGCCATGCGCTCCGCTGCGGACGCCGACGCCGGTTTGGTGTTCGGTGCGTCCCGCCGGGTAAAGTGTCCGGGTCAATCGGAGCAAGCAGGTCACGGGTCAGATAGCGGAGTTCATGGGTTCAGTAATCAAGAAGCGGCGCAAGCGCATGTCGAAGAAGAAGCACCGCAAGTTGTTGCGCCGCACCCGGGTGCAGCGCAGAAAACTCGGTAAGTAGGGCCCGCCCGCGGCGTCCTGCTGCGGTCTCTGAAGAGTCGATAGGCTGTTTGGGTGGATCAGTCGAGTGGGGATGGCGCCGGAACCGGCGGCACCGCGAGCAACACGGTGCATTACCCCAAGGTTGTGCTGGTCACCGGGGCGTGCCGGTTCCTGGGCGGCTACCTGACCGCTCGGCTCGCGCAGAATCCGATGATCAACGCGGTCATCGCGGTGGACGCGATCGCGCCCAGCAAAGACATGCTGCGCCGGATGGGCCGCGCGGAGTTCGTTCGGGCCGACATCCGTAATCCCTTCATAGCCAAGGTGATTCGCAACGGCGATGTCGACACGGTGGTACACGCGGCGGCCGCCTCGTACGCGCCCCGCTCCGGCGGCACCGCGGCGCTGAAGGAAATCAACGTGATGGGCGCGATGCAGCTGTTCGCGGCCTGTCAGAAGGCGCCTTCCGTGCGCCGCGTCGTGCTCAAGTCGACGTCGGAGGTGTATGGCTCCAGCGCGCACGATCCGGTGATGTTCACCGAGGACAGCACCAGTCGTCGGCCCCTGCGCGGCGGCTTCGCCAAGGACAGCCTCGACATCGAGGCCTACGCCCGCGGCCTGGGGCGGCGCCGGCCCGACATCGCCGTGACGATCCTTCGCTTGGCTAACATGATCGGGCCGGCGATGGACACCACGCTGTCGCGCTACCTGGCCGGGCCGCTGGTGCCCACGATGTTCGGCCGCGACGCGCGGCTGCAGTTGCTGCACGAGCAGGATGCGTTGGGCGCGCTGGAGCGCGCGGCGATGGCCGGCAAGGCCGGCACCTTCAACGTCGGCGCCGAGGGCATCATCATGCTGTCGCAGGCGATCCGCCGGGCTGGCCGTATTCCGTTGCCAGTGCCCGGTTTTGGCGTCTGGGCGCTGGATTCACTGAGACGGGCTAACCGTTACAACGAGATCAGCCGCGACCAATTCGCCTACCTGAGTTACGGCCGGGTCATGGACACCACCCGGATGCGGACGGAACTCGGCTACCAGCCGAAATGGACGACGGCCGAGGCGTTCGACGACTACGTCCGCGGCCGTGGCATGACTCCCATTATCGACCCGCATCGGGTACGCTCCTTGGAAAGTCGCGCCATATCCTTAGCCCAGCGCTGGGGTAGCCGAAATCCAAGTTCGTGGGGTGGGGTCAGGTAGGAATCGTGGCGGGTGAAACCAGAGCGAATGTCATTCCACTGCACACGAATCGGGGTCGGGTAGCGGCGCGTCGGAGATCCGATCAGCGCGCGGAGTCGGCTGGCCAGCATCCTTCCTTGCTTTCGGACCCGCACGGTAGGGCGTCGGCGGAAGAGATCGCCGCCGTCGTTCGCGAGATCGACGAGCACCGCCGCGGCACGGGCGCCGGCTCGGCCGACGTACCCCTCAACGAACTCGCGCAGCGGGTCGCCGCGGTGGCCGGCTTCCTGCGGCAGCGGATCACGGGCGACTACAGCGTCGACGAGTTCGGCTTCGATCCGCACTTCAACAGCGCGATCGTCCGGCCGTTGCTCCGGTTCTTCTTCCGGTCGTGGTTCCGGGTCGAGGTCAGCGGCGTCGAGAACCTGCCCAGTGAGGGGGCCGCGTTGGTGGTGGCCAACCACGCCGGCGTGCTGCCGTTCGACGGCCTGATGCTGTCGGTGGCGGTTCATGACGAGCATCCCGCGCAGCGGGACCTGCGGCTGCTCGCCGCCGACATGGTGTTCGACCTGCCCGTGGTGGGCGAAGCCGCCCGCAAGGCGGGCCACACCATGGCCTGCACCACCGACGCGCACCGGCTGCTCGCCGCCGGCGAACTGACCGCCGTGTTCCCCGAGGGCTACAAGGGACTGGGCAAGCGCTTCGAGGACCGCTACCGGCTGCAGCGCTTCGGCCGAGGTGGCTTCGTCACGGCGGCGCTGCGCACCAAGGCGCCCATCATCCCGTGCTCCATCATCGGTTCGGAAGAGATCTACCCGATGCTGACCGATGTGAAGCTGCTGGCCAGACTGTTCGGCCTGCCGTATTTCCCGATCACGCCGCTGTTCCCACTGGCGGGGCCGGCGGGCCTGGTCCCGCTGCCCTCGAAGTGGCGCATCGCGTTCGGCGAGCCGATCTACACCAGCGACTACGCCGCCTCCGACGCCGACGACCCGATGGTCACCTTCGAGGTGACCGACCAGGTTCGCGAGACCATCCAGCAGACGCTGTACCGGTTGCTCGCCGGCAGGCGCAACATCTTCTTCGGCTGAGCTTCGTTTCCCGGCCCGGCCCGTTTCGCTTTCCGGGCTTCGCCGACGCGAAAACGCCCCGGAGCCAACGGCTTCCGGGGCGTTTGTCGCTCGAACTATTTGACCATCGTGAATTGGCAGACGTTCGTGTAGCCGTCGCGGAACAGGTCCGAGCAGCCCCGCAGGTACTTCAGGTAGATGTCGTAGGTCTCCTGGCCCTTCAGGGCGATCGCCTCTTCCTTGTGCGCCTCGAGGGCATCGCCCCAGGCCGTCAGCGTCGGCACGTAGTTCTTGCCGATGAAGTGGTGTCGCTCGATCTTGAAGCCCGCGTCCGTCGCGTACTTGTCGACCAGGTCGACCTGGGGCAGCTTTCCGCCCGGGTAGATCTCCTTGAGGATGAAGCTGATGAACCGCAGCAGGGTCATGTTCACCTGCAGGCCCATCTTCTTGCCCTCTTCGGCGCTGGGCACCACGATCGAGTGCAGCAGCATGCGGCCGTCGTCGGGCAGCAGGTCGTAGTACTTCTTGAAGAAGGTGGCGTACCGCTCGTATCCCGCGTCACCGGCGCCGTCGGCGAAGTGCTCGAACGCTCCCAGCGACACGATGCGGTCGATAGGTACGTCGCCGGGGAATTCCTCCCAGCCCTGGATCCGCACCTCCTTGCGGCGCGGGCTGTCCATCTTCTCGAACTCGGCCACGCAATGGGCGTACTGGTTTTCGCTGAGCGTCAGGCCGATGACGTTGACGTCGTACTCGTCGACGGCGTGCCGCATCGTCGAACCCCACCCGGAGCCGATGTCGAGCAGCGTCATGCCCGGTTCCAGGTTGAGCTTGTCGAGGGCGAGCTTGCGCTTGGCGTACTGCGCCTCTTCGAGCGTCTTGGTCAGGTTTTGCGGGTCCGGATTCTCGTCGAAGTAACCGCAGCTGTACGTCATCGACGGGTCAAGCCAAAGCTTGAAGAATTCGTTTGATTTGTCGTAGTGCGACCGAACCTTCTCGACCGGCGGCTTCAGTTGGGTGCTGCCCGTTTCCCCCTGTGACGTCATGGATTCGAACCTACTTTCCCGCTGAGATTGACGCGACTGCCGCGACGGTGGCTTCGTGGTCGGCTTCGTGGTGGGCGGCTTCTCCCAGCATCGTGACTGTACTGGTGATCACCGGTTTGCCCTCGGCGTCCGTGACCTCGCTGCGGATCTCGGTGATCACGGCGCCATGGGACTCAATGACCGAGTCTAGATAAGTGTCGAAGTAAAGCCTATCCCCGGCGACGATCGGCCGGTGGAACTTGAATTTCTGGTCGCGGTGCATGACCCGCGCGATGTTGATCGGGATGCTGAACTTGGTGAAGATCTCCAGCTGCACGCGCCGACCCGCGATGGCGAGGAATGTGGGCGGGGCGACCAGCCCGTCGTACCCGGCCGTGGTGGCGTCGGCCTCGTTGAAGTGCGTCGGATGGTCGTTGCTGATGGCGAGCGCGAACTCCCGGATCTTCTCGCGGCCGACGAGGAAGTAATCCGGCGCCCGGTAATGGCTGCCGATGAGCCCTTCGGCTCCCTTGGGGATTGTCATACCGCTGTCGCTCTCCGCTCGAATAGGTCTCAGCGGCGCAGCCTATCAGCGCGATTGCCGCCGGGATGCCACCGCGGCCAGTGCGCCACCGGCCGCCCCCAACGCCAGCGCCGACGGCACCCCGATCCGCGCGGCCTTGCGGGCGGTGCGAAAATCGCGGATCTCCCAACCGCGTTCGCGCGCCAGGGTGCGCAGGCGCGCGTCGGGGTTGATCGCGACGGCGGTGCCCACCAGCGAGAGCATCGGCACGTCGTTGAAGCTGTCGGAGTACGCCGTGCAGCGCTTGAGGTTGAGCCCCTCCCGGATGGCCAGCGATCGCACGGCGTGCGCCTTGCCGGTGCCGTGCAGGATCTCGCCGACGAGCCGGCCGGTGAACACGCCGTCGACCGACTCCGCGACGGTGCCCAGGGCGCCGGTCAGGCCGAGCCGCCGCGCGATGGTCGCCGCGAGTTCGTACGGGGTGGCGGTGATCAGCCAGACCTGCTGGCCGGCGTCGAGGTGCATCTGCGTGAGTTCGCGGGTGCCGGGCCAGATCTTGTCGGCGATGATCTCGTCGTAGATCTCCTCACCCAGGGCCACCAGCTGCTCGACCGATCGGCCCTCGATGAAGGCGAGCGCTTTGCGGCGGCCGGCGGCGACGTCGTTGCTGTTCTCCTTGCCGAGGACCTGGAATTTGGCCTGGGCATAGATGAAGCCGAGCACGTCGCGATAGGTGAAGTAGTTCCGCGCCGCGAGCCCGCGACCGAAGTGCACCGCCGAGGAGCCCTGCACCAGGGTGTTGTCGACGTCGAAGAAGGCGGCCGCGGTCAGGTCGATCGGCGGCTGCGGGCGGTCCTCGCCGGCGGTCTCGGCCTGCAGGCCCTCCAGCGCGCGGGCGGCGCTGGCGTCGGCGGCCAGCGATTCCAAGTCGGCGCGACTGACGTCGCCGTTGACCGGGTCAGAGGAAGTCATCGCCAAACCTCCTAGATCGCTGTGTTGCCTGGCGACCCAGTGGGTCCCGGTACTCAACCCTATCCGGCGGGGGGTGGGGGAGGCGCAGCCGAAGGCGCCGAGCGGAGTCTCTTTGCACTCAGTCGCGGAGGTGCGCGATGGTCGACAAACCGGTCCTCACACGCCAGCGGCGCCATGTGCTCACGACCATATGCCGAGATTCGTCGACATCGCGCCCGTGTAGTTGCCGTGCGCGGTCGTGGCCACCTTCTCGAGTTGCGCCAGCGCCTCGCGCATCATCGCCTCGCCGCGCACCCAGTGCTGGTGCGCCTCGGCGTGGGCCGCTGCGGCCTCGCCCGTCCACACGGCGTGCAAATGCGTTACCCGCGAATCGATTTCGGCGATCATGTCCTCGGCGTAGCGCTGAAAGCCCGCCATCCGCTGCACCGCATCGGCCAACGCCTGCGGATCCACCCGAAACGCCTCAGCCACCACGCACCGCCCGCTCCGCTTGGGCCGACCGGGCCTCGTTACCCGCATACGCACCGCCGGCCTCGCCCACCAGGTGCGCCAGCATCGACAACCCGTGCTCCACTTCGCGGGCGCCCCGATGCCACAGCTCCCACGCCGCCCCGTACGCGGTGCCCGACGCGCCCTGCCAGCCGCCCAACAACCGTCCCACCTGATCGTCCAGCTGGGCGAGCTGGCCCGAAAGTTGCTCGGCCGCACTGCTGAGCGATGTGGCGGCGCCCCGCATCACCGCGGGATCAACCCGCACTGTCGCCTCGGCCATGAGCGGAACATAACGCCTGGTAAATAGGCCCACAAGTCACCGATGCCAGACTGGTGCCCATGACCGAAGCGACCGGCCGCCCGCGGGTGGAACTCCTGACCCGCGACGGCTGCACCATCTGCGAGCGGGTGCATGCCCGGCTGGGCGAACTGGCGGCCGAGCTGGGCTTCGAGCTCTCCACCACCGACGTCGACGCCGCCGCGGCGGCGGGCAACCCGGCGCTGCGGGCGGAGTTCGGCGACCGGCTGCCCGTGATCCTGCTCGACGGCCGCGAGCACAGCTACTGGGATATCGACGAGGCGCGGCTGCGCGCGGATCTCGGGAGATGAGGGCCACCGGGCAATTATTTGGTAGCCCACCTGTTAAACGATTACCGTGGAAACCAGTTCAATTACTGGAGAAAGCAAGGGAGCTGGCCAGGTGATGCTGCCGTGAGCGTCTTGCTTTTCGGGGTTTCGCACCGCAGTGCGCCGGTCTCCGTCCTGGAACAGCTCACCATCGACGAATCCGATCAGGGCAAGATCGTCGACCGGGTGCTGCAGTCGCCGCTGGTGACCGAGGCGATGGTGCTCTCGACGTGCAACCGGGTCGAGGTCTACGCCGTGGTGGACGCGTTCCACGGCGGGTTGGCCGCGATCGGGCAGGTGCTGTCGGATCACTCCGGAATGTCGATGGGGGACCTGACCAAATACGCGTACGTCCGCTACAGCGAGGCCGCCGTCGAGCACCTGTTCGCGGTGGCCAGCGGGCTGGACTCGGCCGTGGTGGGTGAGCAGCAGGTGCTCGGCCAGGTGCGCCGCGCGTACGCCACCGCGGAAACCAATCGCACCGTCGGCCGGGTGCTGCACGAACTGGCCCAGCGGGCGCTTTCGGTGGGCAAGCGGGTGCACTCCGAGACCGCCATCGACGCCGCCGGCGCCTCGGTGGTGTCGGTCGCCCTCGACATGGCCGAGCGCCGGCTGGGCGGCCTGGAGGGCAAGACCGCCGCGCTGGTCGGCGCCGGCGCGATGGGCGCCCTGGCCGCGGCCCACCTGACCCGGGCCGGCATCCGGCACGTGCACGTGCTGAACCGGTCGTCGTCCCGGGCGCAGCGGCTGGCCCGCAAGATCCGCGAATCGGGTGTGCAGGCCGACGCGATGTCACTCGACCGCTTGGCCGAGGCGGTGGCGGACGCCGACGTCATGGTCAGCTGCACCGGCGCGGTGAGCCCGGTGGTCACCCTCGCCGACGTGCACCACGCGCTGGCCGCCGCGCGCCGCGACGAGTCGACGCGTCCGCTGGTGATCTGCGACCTGGGCATGCCGCGCGACGTCGACCCCGCGGTCGCGGGCTTGCCGGGGGTGTGGGTGGTCGACGTGGATCGCGTGCAGCACGAGCCGTCGGCGCACGCCGCCGCCTCCGATGTGCACGCCGCGCGCCACATCGTGGCGGCCGAACTCGCCGCCTACCTGGCGGGGCAGCGGATGGCCGAGGTCACCCCGACCGTGACCGCGCTGCGCCAGCGCGCCGCCGACGTGGTGGAGGCGGAACTGCTGCGGCTGGACAACCGGCTGCCCGGCCTGGAAAGCGCCCAGCGCGAGGAGGTGGCGCGCACCGTGCGACGGGTGGTGGACAAGCTGCTGCACGCGCCCACCGTGCGGATCAAACAACTCGCCAGCGCCCCGGGCGGCGACAGCTACGCCGAGGCGTTGCGCGAACTCTTCGAACTCGACCAGACCGCCATTGACTCGGTGGCCGCCGTCGCCGCGGGCGAATTGCCCGTTGTGTCAACGGGATTCGACGCCGGAACCCAAGAAGTGGCCGAGTAGCCGATTGGCGAACGTGATCCGGATAGGCACCCGGGGCAGCCTCTTGGCCACCACCCAGGCCGGCGTGGTCAGGGACGCCTTGATCGCCAACGGCCACCCCGCGGAGTTGGTGATCATCACCACCGCCGGTGACCGCTCGTCGGCGCCCATCGAGACCCTGGGCGTCGGGGCCTTCACGACCGCGCTGCGCGAGGCCATCGACGACGGCCGGGTGGACGCCGCGGTGCACTCGCACAAGGATTTGCCGACGGCGGACGACCCGCGGTTCACCATCGCGGCGATACCGCCGCGCAACGACCCGCGCGACGTGGTCGTGGCCCGCGACGGGCTGGTGCTCGGGGAGTTGCCGCCGGGTTCGCTGGTGGGCACGTCGTCCCCGCGCAGGGCGGCGCAGCTTAGAGCATTGGGTCTCGGTTTGGAAATCCGCCCCCTACGAGGCAACCTAGATACCAGGTTGAACAGGGTAAGCAGTGGTGATCTTGACGCGATCGTGGTGGCTCGGGCCGGACTGGCCCGGCTCGGTCGCCTCGACGATGTCACCGAGACGCTAGAGCCGGTGCAGATGTTGCCAGCACCGGCTCAGGGCGCGCTCGCCGTCGAATGCCGCGCCGGTGACGATCTGGCGGCGGTGCTGGCGGAGTTGGACGACGCCGACACGCGCGCGTCGGTCACCGCGGAGCGAGCCCTGCTGGCCGAACTGGAGGCCGGTTGTTCCGCACCGGTGGGCGCGATCGCCGAGGTGGTCGAGTCCATCGATGAGGACGGCCGGGTCTTCGACGAGCTGTCGCTGCGCGGTTGCGTGGCGGCGCTGGACGGGTCCGACGTGATCCGCGCATCCGGGATCGGCTCCGCCGACCGGGCGCGAGAGCTGGGGGTCTCGGTCGCCGCAGAGTTGTTCGAACTCGGCGCCCGAGAACTCATGGCCGAGGCGCGGCAGGACCCTGCACGAGGAAATTAATTGCGAGTGACGTGGGAGCGACAATGACGACGCGAGGGCGTAAGCCGAGACCCGGCCGCATCACGTACGTGGGTTCCGGGCCCGGCGATCCGGGACTCTTGACCACCCGGGCCGCCACGGTTTTGGCGAACGCCGCCCTGGTGTTCACCGACCCCGACGTGCCGGAGGCGGTGCTGGCGCTGATCGGCAAGGACCTGCCACCGGTTTCCGGCCCGGCACCCGCCGATGCCCCGGCCGGCAACAGTGACGCCGCCACCGGCCCGGACCAACCCGCGGTGATATCGGCCGGCCCCGATGTGCGTCCGGCCCTCGGCGAGCCCGCCGAGGTGGCCAAGACGCTGACCGCCGAGGCCCGCGCCGGCGCCGATGTGGTGCGGCTGGTGGCCGGCGACCCGCTGACGGTCGACGCGGTCATCACCGAGGTGAACGCCGTCGCGCGCAGCCACCTGCACCTCGAGATCGTGCCCGGCCTGGCCCCCACCGGCGCCGTGCCCACCTACGCGGGGCTCCCGCTGGGCTCGTCGCACACCGTCGCCGACGTGCGCGACCCACACGTCGATTGGGACGCTCTGGCCGCGGCGCCCGGCCCGCTGATCCTGCAGGCCACCACCTCGCATCTGGCCGACGCCGCGCGCACCCTCATCGAGCACGAGCTGGCCGAGACCACCCCGTGCGTGGTGACCGCGCACGGCACCACCTGCCAGCAGCGGTCGATCGAGACGACGCTGGGCGGTCTGACCGACTCCGCCGTGCTGGGCGGGACGGACCCGGCCGGCCCGCTGACCGGGCCGCTGGTGGTGACCATCGGTAAGACGGTGGCCAGCCGGGCGAAGCTGAACTGGTGGGAGAGCCGGGCCCTGTACGGCTGGACCGTGCTGGTGCCGCGCACCAAGGACCAGGCCGGCGAGATGAGCGAGCGGCTGACGTCCTACGGCGCGCTGCCGATCGAGGTGCCGACCATCGCCGTCGAGCCGCCGCGCAGCCCCGCTCAGATGGAGCGGGCCGTCAAGGGCTTGGTCGACGGCCGGTTCCAATGGGTGGTCTTCACCTCCACCAACGCGGTGCGCGCGGTGTGGGAGAAGTTCGGCGAGTTCGGTCTGGACGCGCGCGCGTTCTCGGGCGTGAAGATCGCCTGTGTGGGCGAGTCGACGGCCGACCGGGTTCGCGCGTTCGGCATCAGCCCCGAGCTGGTGCCCGCCGGCGAGCAGTCGTCGCTGGGTCTGCTGGACGACTTCCCGCCCTACGACAGCATTTTCGACCCGGTGAACCGGGTCCTGTTGCCGCGGGCCGACATCGCCACCGAGACGCTGGCCGAGGGGCTGCGCGAACGCGGTTGGGAGATCGAGGATGTCACGGCCTACCGGACCGTGCGGGCCGCGCCGCCGCCGGCGGAGACGCGGGAGATGATCAAGACCGGCGGTTTCGACGCCGTGTGCTTCACCTCCAGCTCCACGGTGCGCAACCTGGTCGGCATCGCCGGCAAGCCGCACGCACGGACGATCATCGCCTGCATCGGTCCCAAGACCGCCGAGACCGCGGCCGAGTTCGGTTTGCGGGTGGACGTCCAGCCGGAGACGGCCGCCGTCGGTCCGCTGGTCGACGCGCTGGCCGAACACGCCGCGCGGTTGCGCGCCGAGGGCGCGCTGCCGCCACCGCGCAAGAAGAGCCGCAGGCGCTAGTGGGTCGCCGCAAAAGGAGCTAGCCAATGGCTTATCCGCGGCAGCGCCCGCGCCGGCTGCGCTCCACCCCCGCGATGCGTCGCTTGGTGGCGCAGACGTCTTTGGAGCCAAGGCATTTGGTGCTGCCGATGTTCGTCGCCGACGGTATATCGGAATCGCGACCCATCCCTTCCATGCCCGGCGTCGTGCAGCACACCCGCGATTCGCTGCGCAGCGCCGCCGCCGATGCCGTCACCGCCGGGGTGGGCGGGCTGATGCTGTTCGGTGTGCCCCGAGACGAGGACAAGGACTCGACCGGGTCGGCCGGCACCGACCCCGACGGCATCCTCAACCTCGCGCTGCGGGACTTGGCCAAGGATCTCGGCGACGCGACGGTCCTGATGGCCGACACCTGCCTGGACGAGTTCACCGATCACGGCCACTGCGGCGTGCTGGACGCCAGGGGCCGGGTGGACAACGACGCCACGTTGGCCCGGTACGTGAAACTCGCTGTGGCACAAGCGGAATCGGGCGCACACGTGGTGGGGCCGAGCGGCATGATGGACGGCCAGGTGGCGGCGATACGCGACGGCCTGGACGCCGCGGGCTACACCGACGTCGTGATCCTGGCCTACGCCGCGAAATTCGCGTCGGCGTTCTACGGGCCGTTCCGCGAGGCGGTCAGTTCCAGCCTGTCCGGGGACCGGCGCACCTACCAGCAGGAGCCGGGCAACTTCCGCGAGGCGCTCCGCGAGATCCGGCTGGATCTCGACGAAGGCGCGGACATCCTGATGGTCAAACCCGCACTGGGTTACCTCGACGTGGTGGCCGCCGCGGCGGACGTCTCGCCCGTGCCGGTGGCCGCCTATCAGGTATCCGGCGAGTACGCCATGATTTGCGCTGCGGCCGCGAATAATTGGATCGACGAACGCGTCGCGGCGCTCGAGTCGTTGACGAGCATTCGCCGCGCCGGAGCCGATATCGTGCTGACGTACTGGGCCGCGGACGTGGCCGGTTGGCTTTCGTGAGATGGGGCTTGCGATGACTACAGGCAGGGACGTCGAACCCAAGCCGTTGTTCCACGAATCGGGCGCCAGCTGGATATGGGTGCTGTGGGGTCCGGTGGCCGCGGGCGCGATGATCCTGATCGAGGTCTGGAGCGGCGCCCCGGTGTCGTTCCTGATTCCGGTGATCTTCCTGGTGCTGGTGTCGGGGTTCGTCGGGTTGCAGGTGAAGGCGGCACGCATCCACGTCTCGGTGGAGCTCACCGAGGACGCCCTGCGCCAGGGCACCGAAACCATCCTGGTGCGCGAGATCCTCAAGGTCTATCCCGAACCCGAGAACCACGAGGCCTCCGGCAAGGAGCTGGCGCGGTGGCAGTCGGCGCGCGCCCTCGGCGAATTGGTCGGGGTGCCCCGCGGCCGGATCGGCATCGGTCTCAAGCTGACCGGGGATCGCTACGCGCAGGCGTGGGCGCGTCGACACCGCGAGCTGCGGGCGGCGCTGACCCCGCTGGTTCAGGAGCGGGTGGAACCGGCCGGATCCGACATCGCCGACGACGACGCCGGCACCGAACAGTGAGCACCCGTTCCTGGAGCACCAGGGCCGTGATCGAACTGGCGGCCGCCTGTGCGGCGCTGGCGGGCGCCGCGGTGAGCTGGTTTCGTTCGCACCACACGGTGGCGGTCGCCCCGATCGCCGACGGGCAGCCGTTCACCACGTCGTTGGTGTACGACCCGCAGTTGCTGTTGTTGACCCTGCTGCTGCTGACCAGCGCGGGGGTGCTGGCGGTGGTCGGGACCGCCAGGCAGCGCCGTACGCGGCGCGCTAAGACGTCTTGATCAGCGGCAAAGCCAACCGGCGGCGCGTGGCGATGGCGTCGGCCACGTCGTGCAGCGCCTCGTGCACCGATAGCGCGTAGGGGAAATCGCCGTCGTCACCCAGGAGCTCGGCGACCGCGGGGCTCGCGACCAGGGTCCACTGCACGCCTTCCGCGCGGCAATCCTCGTCGAAGCTTTGCAAGAGCGAAAGGCCCGCCGGAGCAAATTGGCTCACCTCGCCCATGTCGAGCACCACGTGGTCCTCGCCGAGGATGAAACGCCGAATGTGGTCGCCGACCTGTTCGGCATTGACGGCGTCGATTTCACCCCGAATCGTCACCACGGTCGCCAGCTGGCGGCGGTGGGCCCGGACCCAGGCGCCGCCGCAGCGGAAGATGCCGTTTTGCTCGCGCGTCAGGATGTCGGCGATCGTCATGAACACCCCTCGCTCTCCGTGGCGTTCGCTATGTCTCCCGACGCTAATCCGCAAGGTTAAGGAGGGGGAAAGCCGCACCTAACGGTTCGGTAAGAAGCGATTTTCGCCGCCATTTTCGCGGTCCCCGAGCAAACCTGTGGCGTGGGAAATCCTCGCCGAAAGACCGCGTGCCACACCACAACCGTCCGCGCGTCGGGGCTATCGCGCTGCTAGGCTGCCAGGGCTACCGGTTGCGCGGCGGGGGCGGTGAAACCGCGTGGTCGCCCGGTGGGCCGAGTTGGCAGGCGAACGGCAGAGTCCAGGCAGAAAGAGCATTTGTGCGCGGCGCAGAGATCAGGGGAGAGATCAAGGCCCTGACGGGACTGCGCATCATCGCCGCGCTGTGGGTCGTGCTGTTCCATTTCCGGCCGATGCTGGGCGACGTGGGGCCCGATTTCCGTGACGCCCTGGCCCCGGTGCTCAACTGCGGCGCCCAGGGCGTCGACCTGTTCTTCATCCTCAGCGGATTCGTGCTGACGTGGAACTACCTCGAGAAGATGGGCCGGTCCTGGTCGACGCGCGCGACACTGCACTTCCTGTGGCTGCGCCTGGCCCGGGTGTGGCCGGTATACCTGGTCACCCTGCACCTCGCCGCGCTGTGGGTGATCTTCACCCTGCACGTCGGCCACGTGCCTTCGCCCGACGCCGCCGGGCTCACCGCCATGAGCTACGTCCGCCAGATCCTGCTGGTGCAGCTGTGGTTCGTGCCGTTCTTCGACGATTCCAGCTGGGACGGGCCGGCCTGGTCGATCAGTGCCGAGTGGCTGGCCTACCTGCTGTTCGGCTTCCTGGTGCTGGTGATCCTGCGGATGAAGCAGGCGACCCGGGCGCGCAGCCTGATGGTGCTGGCCTTCGCGGCGGCGTTGCCGCCGGTGGTCATGCTGCTGGCCAGCGGCCACTTCTACACGCCCTGGAGCTGGCTGCCCCGCATCGTCACGCAGTTCACCGCCGGCGCGCTGGCCTGCGCCGCCGTGCGCCGGCTGCGATTGACCGACCGCGGCCGCCGCGTCGCCGGGTACCTGTCGCTGCTCGTGCTGGCCGCGATGGTGGGCATCCTGTATTGGTTTGACGCGCACCCGATCTCGGGTGTGGTGGAGAACGACAGCGGCGGGGTGGTTGACATCCTGTTCATCCCGCTGGTGATCACGCTGGCGATCGGCGTGGGCAGCCTGCCGCGGGTGCTCTCAACGCGGTTGATGGTCTACGGCGGGCAGATCTCGTTCTGCCTGTACATGGTTCACGAGCTGGTGCACACCGCCTGGGGATGGTCGGTCGAGCAGTTCGAGCTGCGGCCGCAGGACAATCCGTGGAAATGGAATGTCATTGGGCTGCTTGCCATCGCGGTGGTCATCTCGGTGCTGATGTATCACTTTGTCGAAGAGCCCGCCCGCCGTTGGATGCGCAAAATGGTCGACGTCAAAGCCGTCACCGCGAGAAGCGAGCCCGACGAGCCGCCGAGCGGCAAGGTGCATCCGATCGACCGTTCGCGGGAAGCGATTTCGGCCCGCGCGGTGTGACGGACGCCGCGGCGCCCAGGCGCAAGCCGGATAATCGATGACAATGCAGTGGCACATGACGATGCCGTGGGAGGGGAGGTAGTAGTGAGTCGTCTGGCCACTTTCGTCATCGGCCTGGCGTTTCTGGTGGGCGTCGGCATCGCCTATCCGGCCCAGGTGCGTACGTACGACACCTTGACGCTGGATTTCCGGTTGAATCACCTCGCCGTCATCGGGGACTCCTACACCACCGGCACCGGCGAGGGCGGGATCGGGCCGAGGTCATGGCCCGCGAGGGCCTGGGACGGGCTCGCCGCGCGGGGCGAACGGATTTCGGCCGACGTCGCGGCCGAGGGCAGGGCCGGCTACGGCATGCCGGGTGACCACGGCAGCGTCTTCGAGGACCTGACCGGCAGGGCCGTCCAGGGCGACGACGTGCTGGTGGTGTTCTTCGGCTCCCGCAACGACGAGACCGTCGATCCGTTCGTGGTCGGCCAAAGGGCCCGCAGCACATTCGATTTGGCCCGGCGGCTGGCGCCGTCCGCACGGTTCCTGGTGATCGGGCCGCCGTGGCCGACCGCCGATGTGCCCCTGCCCATGCTGCAGGTGCGCGACGCGCTCTTCGGCGCGGCCGCGTCCGTGGGGGCGACGTGGGTGGACCCGATCGCCGAGCATTGGTTCGTCGGCAGGCCCGATCTGATCGGCGCGGACGGCGTGCACCCGAACGACGCGGGGCATCAATACATGGCGGACAAGATCGCGCCGCTGATCCGTACGCAGCTGTCGATCTGACCCTGGGGCGGTTCAGTCCTCGGCGTGGCGCTCGTAGTCCCATCGCTCGAGGCGGGCTTGCAAGTTCAGCAAGCCGAAACCGGCGACGGGAGTGGCGGCTGCAATGCAGACCAGCAGCAGCTGAGTCATCCCCGAAACCTCCCAAAACCCTTCCCTAGTATGACGTTCCTCGGCGACCAGAAGTTCATTTCCGCTCGCGCACACGCCGACGAGTTCGGGCGAATTTTCGTCATCGCTTCTCCCTAGGTCGCCATCCAGACGAGTTCGCCGGGCAACTGGAGCCGCCAGTAGACCATGTCGTGGCCGCCGATCGTGAAGCTGCCCGCGGGCGGCGTCTTCAGCTGGTTCACGAATTGCCGGGTGGCGGGATAGAACCGATCGAAGGTGCCGCAATCCACGCGCAGCGGAATCTGCGACAGCGCCGGCACACCCAGCACGCTGTTCTTCGTCCAGTCGTCTTCGCTGTCGAACGCCTTCGGGGCGGTTTCGGCGAACGAGGTGTACAAGGCCGGGCTGATGGCGCAGATCCCCGCGGTCCGCGCCGGCCCGAGCCGGGCGCCCAGGTGCAGCGCCCCATAGCCGCCCATCGACCAGCCCAGGAAACCCACCCGCGAGGTGTCGAAACCCATCGACGAGAGCATCGGCAACAACTCGTCGAGCACCATCGCACCGGAGTCGGTGCCGTCGGCCCGCTTGTGCCAGTAGGAATCGCTGCCGCCGTCGACGCCCACCACCGCGAACGGCGGCTTGCCGTCCTTGACCAGCTGGGCCAGGCCCTTCTCGACACCGCAGTCGAGCATCATGTTCGCGTCGCCGTCCTTGCCGTGCAGCGCGATCACCGGGCGCAGCATGCCGGTTTGCCCCGGCGGCAACGCGATCACGTAATTCGTCTTCACCCCCCCGCGGGCGGCCGAGACGAACGAACCGGTGATCCTGGTCGGCAGGTTGCTGCTCGCCGCCGATGGCTCGAACGGCGCGGGAGCCTGCGGCAACGTCGCGGCCACCGGTCTGACCGGATCGAGCAGGGCACTCAAGGCGAACACGCCAGCGGCGCCCAGGCCGGTGCCGGCTCCCCGCAGCACCGCCCGGCGTGTCAGCTCAGGCATGATCGCAATGATGCCGCGCTGAGTGCGCATTGCCGCCCGAGCCAGGCTGAAATGGAAGCATTGTGTGACCTGGCGTGACCGATCGGTCTCCAACCGGTTACCTGCGCGACCGTGCTAGGGGCCGTTCCGTCGGCCCGGCTGCCCGACTGCACCGCGATTTCCGGCCGTATCCCTCTCTGCCACAACGGAAGACGAGCCGATTCGCGGCCGGAGGGCGGGCGCCCGATCCACCTGCCGGACCGCCTTCCGGCCACCCCGCACACGGCCCGGGTGGGATGCAATCTCGACGGTTTCAACCCTCCCGCGCCGGGCGCGATTTGCGCAGGATGGATCCTCGTGTCGCGTCGTCTGAAAGAGGATCGAGGATGAGTCTGGCGTTCCATTGGTTTTTGCCGACCTACGGTGATTCCCGGAACCTGGTGGCCGGCGGGCACGGCACGCCGATGTCCGGCGACCGGCCCGCCACGCTGAAGTACTTGCATCAGATCTGTGCGGCCGCCGAGGACAACGGCTTCGAGGCGGTGCTCACGCCGACCGGATTGTGGTGCGAGGACGCCTGGTTGACGACCGCGATGCTGGTCGAGGCCACCGAGACGCTGAAGTTCCTGGTCGCGTTCCGGCCCGGGCTGCTGAGCCCCACCCTGGCCGCCCAGATGGCCGGAACGTTCCAGCGGCACTCGGGCGGGCGGCTGTTGCTCAACGTCGTCACCGGCGGCGAACCGCACGAGCAGCGGGCCTACGGGGATTACCTGGACAAGGAGGCGCGCTACGCGCGCACCGCCGAGTTCCTGCACGTGGTGCGCCAGCTGTGGACCTCACCGGAGCCGGTCACCTTCGCCGGTGAACACATTCGCATCGAGGGCGCGCAGCTGAACAACCCGCCCGACCCCATACCGGCGGTGTTCTTCGGCGGATCGTCGGCCTCCGCCGGCCCAGTCGCCGCCAAGCACTCGGACGTGTACCTCACCTGGGGCGAGCCGCTCGCTGCGGTCGCGCAGAAGCTCGACTGGATCCGTGGACTGGCCGTCGACGCCGGCCGAATCCTGCAGTACGGCTTGCGAATTCACGTGATCAGCCGCGACACCGCCGAGCAGGCCTGGGCCGAGGCCGACCGGTTGCTGGCCGCCGTCGACCCGGCCGACGTCGAGCGGGTGCAGGCCAGCCTGGCGCGCAGCGAGTCGGAGGGGCAGCGCCGCATGCTGGACTTGCACGGCGGCAACAGCGGCCGGCTGCTGGTCGCGCCCAACCTGTGGGCCGGTGTGGGCCTGGTGCGCGGGGGAGCGGGCACCGCGCTGGTCGGGTCGCACGCCGAGGTCGCCGAGCGGCTGGCCGAATACGCCAAACTCGGCATCAACCACTTCATCCTGTCGGGCTATCCGCACCTGGAAGAGGCCTACTGGTTCGGCGAGGGCGTCCTGCCACTGCTCGAGCGGATGGGCCTGTGGCGTCATCCCAACCGGCGCCAGTCCCATCCGGTATCGGCGACGCCGTTCGCGGTCGCCTCGGCCCACTAACGCCATGGCGGCTACCTTGCCGGCGCCCGCGACCGGCGCGGGTCTGGACGCGATCGCCGGCCCGGTCGACGAATCCGCTGCGCAGCAACGCCATCGCCTGCGGGTCGTCGTCGCGGCCAGCCTGGTGGGCACCACCGTCGAGTGGTACGACTTCTTCCTCTACGCGACCGCTGCGGGCCTGGTGTTCAACAAGGTCTTCTTTCCCAGCGAGAGCTCGCTGGTCGGCACGCTGCTGGCGTTCGCGACGTTCGCCGTCGGGTTCGTCATGCGGCCGGTCGGCGGGCTGGTGTTCGGCCACATCGGGGACCGGATCGGCCGCAAGCGCAGCCTGGCGCTGACCATGCTCATCATGGGCATCGCCACGGCGCTGATCGGGGTGTTGCCGACCGCCGCCCAGATCGGGGTGTGGGCGCCGCTGCTGCTGCTGGCGTTGCGGATCCTGCAGGGTTTCGCCCTCGGTGGCGAGTGGGCGGGCGCCGTGTTGCTCGCCGTGGAGCACAGCCCCGCGGGCCGGCGTGGACGCTTCGGGGCGATTCCCCAGATTGGCCTGGCGCTCGGGTTGGCTTTGGGCACAGGCATATTCGCCTTCCTGCAAATCGCCCTGGGCCCGGCACGCTTCCTCTCCTACGGCTGGCGCATCGGTTTTCTGCTCAGCCTGGTGCTGGTGGTGATCGGCGTCGTGGTGCGGTTGCGGGTCGAGGAGACCCCGGCCTTCCGCGAGCTGCGCGACCTGGAGGCCACCGCCACCGTGCCCGTGCGTGAGATCGTCCGTGAGCCCCGGTCACGGCGAAACACCGTGCTGGGCTTGCTGTCTCGCTGGGCCGAAGGCTCGGCGTTCAACACCTGGGGCGTGTTCGCCATCAGCTACGCCACCGGGGCCCTGGGCTTCAACCGGGTGTCGGTCCTGGTGGTGGTGACCGCCGCGGCCCTGCTGATGGCGGTCCTGCTGCCGGTGTCCGGCGCGCTGACCGACCGATTCGGCGCGCGCCGGGTGTATCTGACCGGCGTCGCCTGCTACGGCGTCGCGGCGTTTCCCGCCTTCGCGCTGTTCGGCACGCGGAATTTGGTCTGGTTCGGCGTGGCGCTGATCATCGTGTTCGGCGTGGTGCATGCGCTGTTCTACGGGGCGCAGGGCACGTTGTACTCGTCGCTGTATCCCACCAGCACCCGCTACACCGGGCTGTCGTTCGTCTACCAGTTCTCCGGCATCTACGCCTCCGGTGTCACCCCGATGATCATGACCGCGCTCATCGCGGCGCTCGGCGGCGCCCCGTGGCTGGCGTGCGGCTACCTGGTAGCGACGGCCGCCATCAGCGTGCTCGCCACGGCGCTGATCCGCGACCAAGACCTGCACCTCTGAGCCGTCCGCGCAGTAGTCTCGTTCGCAGTCGTCAGGCGCGAGGAAGCGAGAAGACATGACGGACGCGAACGTCGCCGGTTTCGAACCGCTGTACGACGAGGCGGAACACACCGACCGGCGGATCCCCTGGGACATCGGCGGCCCGCAGCCGGCCGTTCAGCAGTTGGTGGCCTACGGCGGGATCCGCGGCGAGGTGCTCGACCCGGGTACCGGCCCGGGCTATCACGCCATTCACTTTGCGGCGCATGGGTATTCGGCAACCGGGATCGACGATTCGCCGTCGGCCATCGAGCGCGCCAAGCGCAACGCCGAGCGCGCCGGGGTCCAGGTCGATTTCCAGGTGGCCGACGCCACCAAGCTCGACGGCTTCGAGGGCCGATTCGACACGGTGGTGGACAGCGCGTTCTATCACGTCTTCCTCAACGACGGGGTTGTCCAGACGCGGTACGCCCAGGCGTTGCACCGGGCCACCAAACCCGGGGCGCGGCTGTACATGTTCGAGTTCAGCCCCCACAACGTCAACGGCCTGCAGTGGACGGCCGTCCCCGCCGACAACTTCGAGCGGGTGTTCGGCGCCAACGGGTGGCGCATCGACTACCTGGGCAGCACGACCTACCAAGCCCGCTTCCTCAAGGAGACGTTCGACGCGATGAAGACGTTCGCGTCCGAGCAGCAGGGCGAGATCCTGGAGCGGATGCGGCCGCTGGTGCACCGGCTGGGCGTCATCGACCCACTGCTGGAAGACCACCGGGTGCACCTGCCGGTGTGGTCCGTGGTGGCCACCCGCCTGGACTGACCGCGGCCCACACCGTCATCGATGGCCGGCACTGGACAACTGCGCCAAGGACTGTCGCAGCGTCAGCTCAGCATGATCGCGCTCGGCGGTGTCATCGGTGCCGGGTTGTTCGTCGGTTCCGGTGTGGTGATCAAAGACACCGGCCCCGCGGCGTTTCTGACGTACGCGCTGTGCGGTCTGCTGATCGTTTTGGTGATGCGCATGCTGGGCGAGATGGCGGCCGCGAACCCGTCGACCGGATCCTTCGCGGACTACGCGGGCAAGGCCCTGGGCGGCTGGGCGGGGTTCTCGGTGGCCTGGCTGTACTGGTACTTCTGGGTGATCGTGGTCGGCTTCGAAGCGGTCGCCGGCGGCAAGGTGCTCAACTACTGGTTTCACGCCCCGCTGTGGTTGCTGTCGCTGGGCCTGATGGTCTTGATGACCGCCACCAACCTGTTCTCGGTGTCCTCCTTCGGTGAATTCGAATTCTGGTTCGCCGGAATCAAAGTCGCGACCATCGTGATTTTTCTCGCGGTGGGCACGGCGTTCGTCCTGGGACTGGTGCCGGGCCACGCCGGCGGACTGGACAACCTCACCGCTCACGGCGGGTTCTTCCCCAAGGGCGTCGGGGCGGTCTTCGCCGCCATCGTGGTGGTGATCTTCTCCATGGTCGGCGCCGAGATCGTCACGGTGGCCGCCGCCGAAAGCCGGGATCCCGAACTCGCGGTTCAAAAGGCGACCCGATCGGTGGTGGCGCGCATCGGTGTCTTCTTCGTCGGTTCGGTGTTCCTGTTGGTGGTGATATTGCCCTGGGACTCCGTGGAACTCGGTTCCTCCCCGTATGTGGCCGCCCTCAATTACCTGGGGCTGCGCGGCGCCGATCAGGTGATGAACGCGGTGGTGCTCACCGCGGTGCTGTCCTGCCTGAACTCGGGCCTCTATACCGCATCGCGCATGCTGTTCGTGCTCGCCGACCGGGGGGAGGCGCCGACGCGGCTGGTGCAGCTGAGCGGGCGAGGCGTTCCGCACATCGCCATCCTGTGCTCGTCGGCCGTCGGGTTCGGCTGCGTCGTCATGGCGCGCGTCGCGCCCAACACCGTGTTCCTCTTCCTGCTCAACTCCTCGGGCGCCGTGATCCTGTTCGTCTACTGGCTGATTGCGTTGTCGCAGATCGTCCTACGCCGCCGCACCCCAACCGACAAGTTGCGGGTGAAGATGTGGTTCTTCCCGGTGTTGTCGGTCCTCACCCTGGCCGGGATCACCGCGGTGCTGGTGCAGATGGCGTTCGACCGCTCGGCCCGCAGCCAACTCTGGCTGAGCCTGCTGTCGTGGGGCGTGGTGATCGGGGTGTACTTCGTGGCCCGCAGGCGCGGTCGGATTCCCGCCGAGGATTGAGGCTCACTCGGTCGTGGTCAGCAGCACCGCGTCCTCGAACGGCAGCCTCGCGAAAACCGCTCGCGCTCGGGGCTTTACGTGCCCCGCCGCCTCGGCCTTGGTGACCACCTGCGGATTGGCGATGCCGAAGCTCTTGCCGTTGCGGCGCATCCGGCCGCCGCCCGCGGCCTTCAGGTTCTTCAGCCAGTCGCGGTCCGGGCCGTAGGTCAACAAGATCGCCACCCCGGGCTTGCCGTCGACGTCGGCGCTGAACACGTTCACCGGAGTGCGGTAGGCCTTGCCCGAGCGGCGGCCGACGTGTTCGACGATCCCGAACGGCGGCAACCAGCCGGCCCACAGCCGCTGGATCGGATTGGTGACGTGACGGTTGAACCGGGCGAGCCCCTGCGGCATCTGCATACCGCCATCCAACTCGCCCGCGCCGTCCGGCGGCAACCAAACTTTTCGCGGCGAACGGGTCTAGTGTCTGAACATGGGCGACTCGCCGGGTAACGACGCGGCCCAGCGCGCCGCGGAGCTCAAGCGCAGGGGTGAAGCCCTGGCCGCCCGGAAACCCATCACCCCGCAAGACGTCGAGCGCGCGACCGACCGCGCCCAGCACGCCCAGGAGCGGGACCACGAGGCGCACCGCCGCGACCGGGACGGCCACTACCAGGCCGCCGTCGCGCACGAACGCGCCGCCGAGGTGCATGAGCGGGCGGTCGAGGAGGGCCTAGGGGACGTCGAGGCGCACCGGCGGGCGGCGGAGAAAGAGCGCGACGCCGCCCGCCATCATTTCCAGGCCGCCCAGCAAGCCGACCCGCGAAGCGACGCCTGACCCGTCCTGCTACACCCTGTAGTTGTATCGATCGCGGCAGCTGGGACACTGGTCGTCATGGGAAGCAGTGACCAGGCGACCGCGCACGCCGCGACGACGGCGGCGTCGGCCCGGCTGTTCGCCGACGCCTGCGCGGTCATCCCCGGCGGGGTGAACTCCCCGGTGCGGGCGTTCACCGCGGTGGGCGGGACCCCGCGCTTCATCACCGAGGCCAACGGGTACTGGCTCACCGACGCCGACGGCAATCGCTACGTCGACCTGGTCTGCTCGTGGGGCCCGATGATCCTGGGACACGCGCACCCCGCCGTCGTCGACGCCGTCACCCGGGCCGCGGCGTCCGGCCTGTCGTTCGGCGCCCCCACCCCGGCCGAGAGCGAGCTGGCCGGCGAGATCATCGGACGGGTGCCGCCCGTCGAGCGGATCCGGCTGGTCAACTCCGGCACCGAGGCCACGATGAGCGCGATCCGGCTGGCCCGCGGCTTCACCGGCAGACCCAAGATCGTCAAGTTCTCCGGCTGCTATCACGGCCACGCCGACGCGCTGCTCGCCGACGCGGGGTCCGGGGTGGCGACGCTGGGCCTACCGTCCTCGCCCGGGGTCACCGGAGCGGCGGCGGCCGACACGATCGTGTTGCCCTACAACGACATTGACGCCGTGCGGCACACCTTCACCGAGCTCGGCGACCAGATCGCCGCGGTGATCACCGAAGCCAGCCCCGGCAACATGGGCGTCGTCCCGCCCGCGAACGGCTACAACGCCGCGCTGCGCGCGATCACCGCCGAGCAAGGGGCGCTGCTGATCGTCGACGAGGTGATGACCGGTTTCCGGGTCAGCCGAAGCGGTTGGTACGGAATCGATCCCGTCGACGCCGACCTGTTCACCTTCGGCAAGGTGATGAGCGGCGGCCTGCCGGCCGCCGCGTTCGGCGGGCGCGCCGAGATGATGGAACGGCTGGCGCCGCTGGGGCCGGTCTATCAGGCCGGCACGTTGTCCGGTAACCCGGTCGCCGTGGCCGCCGGCCTGGCGACGCTGCGCGCCGCCGACGACGCAGTCTACGCCGCGCTGGACACCAACGCCGACCGGCTGGCCGCCCTGCTCACCGAGGCGTTGACGAATGCCGGTGTGGCGCATCAGCTTTCGCGGGCCGGCAACATGCTCAGCGTGTTCTTCACCGACACGCCAGTGACGGACTTCGCGTCCGCGCGCGCCAGCCAGACCTGGCGGTACCCGTCGTTCTTCCACGCCCTGCTCGACGCGGGCGTCTACCCGCCGTGTAGCGCCTTCGAAGCTTGGTTCGTCTCGGCGGCGCTGGACGACGCGGCGTTCGACCGGATCGCCGAAGCCCTGCCGGCCGCGGCCCGCGCGGCCGCCGGAAAGGACAAGCCCTGATGGCCGAGCAGACCCGGGTGCACGTGGTGCGCCACGGCGAGGTGTACAACCCCAGCGGCGTCCTCTACGGCCGGCTGCCGGGGTTCCACCTGTCCGACAAGGGCAGGGCGCAGGCGGCCGCGGTCGCCGACGCGCTGGCGGGCCGCGACGTCGCCGCCGTGATCGCCTCCCCGCTGCAACGGGCCCAGGAGACCGCCGAGCCCATCGCCGCCAAACACGGCGTCGCCATCGACACCGATCCGGACCTGATCGAATCGGCGAACTTCTTCGAGGGCCGCCGCGTCGGCCCGGGCGACGGCGCCTGGCGCGACCCGCGGTTCTGGTGGCAGCTGCGCAACCCGTTCCGGCCGTCGTGGGGCGAACCGTACGCGGAGATCGCCGCGCGCATGACGACCGCGGCGGACAAGGCGCGCGCCCGCGCCGCCGGCCGCGAGGTGGTGTGCGTCAGCCATCAACTGCCGGTGTGGACGCTGCGGCTGCACGTGACCGGCCAGCGGCTTTGGCACGACCCGCGGCGGCGGGAGTGCGGGCTGTGCTCGATCACCACGCTGGTGTACGAGGGCGACCGGCTGGTCGACGTCGAATACCAGGAACCGGCGGGCTCGTAATCATGCGGCGGCTGGCGGTGGCCGGGGCGGCGGTGGCCGCCCTGGTGGCGGGCTGCTCTTCCGGTCACGACGCGGTGGCCCAGGGCGGCACCTTCGAATTTGTCTCCCCGGGCGGGAAGACCGACATCTACTACAACCCGCCGTCCGCGCGCGGCCGCCCCGGCCCGCTGTCGGGGCCCGATCTGGCCGACCCCGCCCACCCGTTGTCCCTGGACGACCCGATCTTCGCCGGCCGGGTCGTCGTCATCAACGTCTGGGGGCAGTGGTGCGGGCCCTGCCGGGCCGAGGTCGCCCAGCTGCAACAGGTGTACGACGCGACCCGCGACGCCGGGGTGTCGTTCCTGGGCATCGACGTGCGCGACAGTAACCGGCAGGCGGCGCTCGACTTCGTCAACGACCGCCACGTGACCTACCCGTCCATCTACGACCCGGCGATGCGGACCCTGATCGCGTTCGGCGGCAAATACCCCACCACCGTCATCCCGTCCACGCTGGTGCTGGACCGCCAGCACCGGGTCGCGGCGGTGTTTCTGCGCGAACTGCTGGCCGCCGACCTGCAGCCCGTGGTCCAGAAGCTGGCCCAAGAGCGATGACCGGTTTCACCCAGATCGCCGCCGCCGGCCCACTCCTGGTGGCGCTCGGAGCGTGCCTGCTGGCGGGGCTGGTGTCGTTCGCCTCGCCCTGCGTGGTGCCGCTGGTGCCCGGCTATCTGTCCTACCTGGCCGCCGTCGTCGGGGTGGACGAGCAGCCGCCGCCCGGCGCCGTCAAGGCCCCACCCTCGGCGCGGTGGCGGGTCGCGGGCTCGGCGGCGCTGTTCGTCGCGGGCTTCACCGCGGTGTTCGTGCTGGGCACCGTCGCCGTCCTGGGCATGACCACCACGCTGATCACCAACCAGCTGCTGCTGCAGCGGGTCGGCGGCGTGCTGACGATCGTCATGGGGCTGGTGTTCGTCGGCCTCATCCCCGCCCTGCAACGCCAGGCCCGGTTCAGCCCGCGGCAGCTGACGACCGTCGCCGGGGCGCCGCTGCTGGGCGCGGTGTTCGCGCTGGGCTGGACGCCGTGCCTGGGGCCCACGCTGGCCGGCGTGATCACGGTGGCCTCGGCCACCGACGGCGCGAGCGTGGCCCGCGGGATCGTCCTGGTGATCGCGTACTGCCTGGGCCTGGGCATCCCGTTCGTGCTGCTGGCCTTCGGCTCGGCGGGCGCGGTGGGGGCGCTGGGCTGGTTGCGCCGCCACACCCGGGGCATCCAGATCTTCGGCGGCGCGCTGCTGATCGCCGTCGGCGCCCTGCTGGTCACCGGGGTGTGGAACGACTTCGTCTCCTGGCTGCGCGACTCGTTCGTGTCCGACGTGAGGCTGCCGATTTGAGCCGGGCGATCGCTGGCCTCGTTTCCAAGGGGCGCAACACCTGGCGGGCGTTGACGTCCATGGGCACCGCGCTGGTGCTGCTGTTCCTGCTCGCGCTCGGCGCGATACCCGGGGCGCTGCTGCCGCAGCGCAGCCTCAACGCCGGCAAGGTCGACGACTACCTCAAGGCGCACCCCGTGATCGGCCCGTGGCTGGATCGGCTGCAGGCGTTCAGCGTGTTCTCCAGTTTCTGGTTCACCGCCATCTACGTCCTGTTGTTCGTCTCGCTGGTCGGCTGCCTGACCCCGCGGATGATCGAGCACGCCCGCAGCCTGCGCGCCACCCCGGTGGCCGCGCCGCGCAACCTCGCCCGGCTGCCCAAGCACGCCGGCGCCGAGCTCTCCGCCGACGCCGCGGACCTCAACGCCCTGGCCAACAGGATCACCCGGCGGCTACGCGGCTGGCGCACGGCCATCCGGCACGAAGGCGAGGTCGTCGAGGTGTCCGCCGAGAGGGGCTATCTGCGCGAGTTCGGCAACATCGTCTTCCACTTCTCGTTGCTGGGCCTGCTGGTCGCGGTGGCCGTCGGCAAGCTGTTCGGCTACGAGGGCAACGTCATCGTCATCGCCGACTCCGGCCCGGGCTTCTGCTCGGCCTCGCCGGCCGCGTTTGACTCCTTCCGCGCCGGCAACACCGTCGACGGCACATCGCTGAACCCGATCTGCATCCGGGTCAACGACTTTGCCGCGCACTACCTGCCGTCGGGGCAGGCCACCTCGTTCGCCGCCGACATCGACTACCAGGCCGGCCGCGACGTGGCGGCCAACAACTGGCGGCCCTACCTGTTGGAGGTCAACCACCCGCTGCGGGTCGGCGGCGACCGGGTGTACCTGCAGGGCCACGGGTACGCGCCCACCTTCACCGTGCGGTTCCCGGACGGGCAGACGCGCACGTCGACCGTGCAGTGGCGGCCCGACAATCCGCAGACCCTGCTCTCCTCCGGAGTGGCGCGCATCGACCCGCCCGCCGGCACCTACCCCAACGCCGCCGAGCGCCGCCAGCACGAGATCGCGATCCAGGGCCTGCTGGCGCCCACCGAGCAGCTCGACGGCACGCTGTTGTCGTCGAGTTTCCCGGCCCTCAACGCCCCGGCGGTGGCCGTCGACATCTACCGCGGGGACACCGGCCTGGACACCGGGCGGCCCCAATCGCTGTTCACGCTCGATCCGCGGCTGATCCAGCAGGGCCGGCTGACCAAGGAGAAGCGCGTCAACCTGCGGGCCGGCCAGGAGGTGCGCATCGACCAAGGCCCGGCCGCCGGCACCGTCGTCCGCTTCGACGGCGCCGTGCCGTTCGTCAACCTGCAGGTCTCCCACGACCCCGGGCAGGCCTGGGTGCTCGTCTTCGCCATCACGATGATGGCCGGCCTGCTGGTGTCGCTGCTGGTGCGCCGCCGCCGGGTGTGGGCCAGGCTCACCCCCGGGGCCGGTACCGTGAACGTCGAACTGGGCGGGCTGGCGCGCACCGACAACTCCGGGTGGGGCGACGAGTTCGAGCGGTTGACCGAGCGGGTGCTGACCGGTCTGGGCGAGCCCTATGTGGCGCCCTCAGCCGAGCCCCCCGCGTCCAGAAGGAGTTCTCAGGTGGACGTCAAATGAACACGCTGCACGTCAACATCGGCCTGGCGCGCTACTCCGACTGGGCGTTCACCTCGGCCGTGGTGGCTCTCGTCATCGCGCTGCTGCTCCTGGCCTACGAGCTGGCGTACGCCGGCGGCCGCCGCGTCGACCGGCGCGAGCGCGTCCACGCCGGCGCGGTCGCCTCGGACAGCGTCACCCCCGGCGTCGTCGAGGAGGCGCCCCGGCGTCCGTTGGACGAACGTGTCGGGCGGGCCGGGTTGGCCGTCGTCTACCTCGGCATCGGGCTGCTGTTGGCCTGCATCGTGCTGCGCGGCCTGGCCACGCTGCGCGTGCCGTGGGGCAACATGTACGAGTTCATCAATTTGACCTGCATGTGCGGGCTGCTCGCCGGGGCTTTCGTGTTGCGCCGCCCGCAGTACCGACCGCTGTGGGTCTTCCTGTTGGTGCCGGTGCTGATCCTGCTCACGGTGTCCGGGCGCTGGCTGTACACCAACGCCGCGCCGGTGATGCCCGCGCTGCAGTCCTATTGGCTGCCCATCCACGTGTCGGTGGTGAGCCTGGGCTCCGGGGTGTTCATGGTCGCCGGCATCGCGAGCATCCTGTTCCTGTTGCGCACGTCGCGCCTGGGCGAACCGGGCGCCGAGGGGGCGCTGGCCCGGATCGTGCGGCGCTTCCCCGACGCGCAGACGCTGGACCGGGTCGCCTACCGGACCACGATCTTCGCCTTCCCGGTGTTCGGTTTCGGCGTCATTTTCGGCGCGATCTGGGCCGAGGAGGCCTGGGGCCGGTACTGGGGCTGGGATCCCAAGGAGACGGTGTCCTTCGTCGCGTGGGTGATCTACGCCGCCTACCTGCACGCCAGGTCGACGGCGGGATGGCGGGACAGGAAGGCGGCCTGGATCAACGTCGCGGGGTTCGTGGCCATGGTCTTCAATCTGTTCTTCGTTAACCTGGTGACCGTGGGCCTGCATTCGTATGCGGGCGTGGGGTGACCGCCAGCAACCGACCCAAGTGAAACGAGGGGGAGTGCACGTGTCCGACCAACCATCCACGGGCGTGGGGGCGCCCGATCAGCCGACGACGCAACTGCCTCCGCAGGGGACCGAGGGCGCGCCGGCCGGCGCCGACGAGTCAGCGGCCGACGGCGGCGAAGCGCCCACCCGCGCCTTCGCCGGGTTCCGCACCGAACGCCGGGTCCCCGGTCCCGAGCGCCGCGACGCCCCGCCGCCCGCCGCGCCCAGGCCCGCAGGGATGCCGCCGTGGGACGCCACCCCGGTGACCGGCATCCCGCGGGTCGACCCGACGGTGTACGGCGCCTACTACGCCCCGCCCGCCGACGCGCCGCCCGCCCAGGTCCCGCCGCGGCCCGAGCCGCTGCCGCACACGCCGTACCCGGAGCTGTCCACCGGCATGTTGCTGCGGCCCGTCAAGCCGCCGCCGTCGGAGGGCTGGCGCCGGCTGCTCTACGAACTGTCCGGCCACCTGATCAACCTCGGGGAGAGCCCGCGGGCCGCCCGTTACAACAACCTGGTGGCACAGGTGAACCGGCCGCTGCGGGGCTGCTACCGGATCGCCATGGTGTCGCTCAAGGGCGGCGTCGGCAAGACCACGATCGCCGCGACGATGGGCGCCACCTTCGCCACCATCCGCGGCGACCGGGTGGTCGCGGTCGACGCCAACCCCGACCGCGGCACGCTGAGCCAGAAGATCCCGCTGGAGACGGCGGCGACGGTGCGCCAGCTGCTGCACGACGCCGGGACCATCGAGCGCTACAGCGACGTCCGCCGCTACACCTCGAAGGGCCCCAGTGGCCTGGAGGTGCTGGCCTCGGAAACCGACCCGGCCATTTCGGAGGCGTTCAGCGCCGAGGACTACACCCGGGTCTTGGACATCCTGGAGCGGTTCTACGGCCTGGTGCTCACCGACTGCGGGCCGGGGCTGCTGCACTCGGTGATGGCCTCGGTGCTCGAGAAGGCCGACGTTCTCGTCGTCGTCAGCTCGGGGTCCATCGACGGGGCGCGCAGCGCGTCGGCGACGCTGGACTGGCTGGACGCGCACGGCCACGAGGAGATGGTCCGCAACTCGGTCGCGGTCATCAACGCGGTGCGCCCGCGGACGGGCAAGGTCGACATGAACAAGGTGGTCGAGCACTTCTCGCGGCGCTGCCGCGCCGTCCAGGTGGTGCCGTTCGACCCGCATCTGGAGGAGGGCGCCGAGATCGACTTGGACCGGCTGAAGCGGTCGACCCGCGAGGCGCTCACCGAGCTGGCGGCCATCGTCGCCGACGGCTTCCCGGGCGACCAGCGCAACCCCGGGGTCGCGTAGCGCGAGGGCTACTTGTCGCCGTGACCTAACCGCCGCAAGAACTCTGGATCGTCGTCCGGCCCGATGACGCGCGTCTTCGCCCGGTGGGTCTGCGACCGCGCCGTCCGCCAGCCAACGTAGATCAGCGTCCCCAAAATCAGGACGAGCAGCAGGTAGAGCACTTAACACCTCCTTTGCCGAATATACCCGCGCCGTAGGCTCTCCCTTGTGTCAGAAGGAGCCAACGACAACAACACTGGCGATCCGGGGCGCGGGACGCCGGGCGCCGGGCGACGGGCGGCCGCGGACGTGTTGCTCTACGCCGGGGCGCGGCTGGTCTTGGCGGTGGTGCTGGCCGCCGCGATCTACGGGGCGGCGCGGCTGATGGGGGTCAGCCAGTTCCCGATCGTGGTCGCCGCGTTGTTCGCTCTGATCATCGCCATGCCCCTGGGCATCTGGCTGTTCGGGCCGCTGCGCCGGCGCGCCACCGCGTCGCTGGCGATCGCCGGTGAGCGCCGGCGCCGGGAACGCGCGCAACTGCGGGCGCGGCTGCACGGCGACGCGGTGGCCGACGACGCGAAGGATCAGTAGTTGGGCATTCGCACGACCTGGGCGGCGTAGCTGAGGCCGGCGCCGTAACCGATCAGCAGGGCCAGGTCGCCCGGGTTGGCCGCCCCGGTTGCCAGCAGTTCGGCCATCGCCAGCGGGATGGAAGCCGCCGAGGTGTTCCCGGTGTGTTCGATGTCGTTGGCGACGACGGCGTCCGGCCGCAGGTCCAGGCTCTTGGCGAGCACCTCGTTGATTCGGCTGTTGGCCTGGTGCGGCACGAACACGTCGATCTCGTCGGGCCGCACACCCGCCGCGTCCATCGCCTGCCGGCCGACCTTGCCCATCTCGAAGGCCGCCCAGCGGAACACCGCGCTTCCCTCCAGCCGCAGGAAGGGGCGGGGGCCGGTCGGCTCGTCCATGTAGTCGATCCAGTCGATGTCCTGCCGGATCGCCAGCGCCTGTTCGCCGTCGCTTCCCCACACTGTCGGGCCGATGCCCTGATCGGGCGTCTCGCCCACCACCACGCCCGCCGCGCCGTCGGCGAAGATGAAGCAGTTGGTGCGGTCTTGCATGTCGACGGTGGGGGACAGCTTCTCCGAACCGAGGACCAGCACCTTGGCGGCGGTGCCGCCGCGGATCATGTCGGCCGCGACACCGAGCGCGTAGCCGAAGCCGGCGCATCCGGCCGAGACGTCGAACGCGGGCACGCCGGTGGCGCCCAGCGCCGCGGCGACCGCCGGGGCGCACGCCGGGGTCTGCAGGAAGTGCGTGCTGGTCGCCACGATCACGCAGTCGATGTCCGACGGCGTCAGCGCGGCGGTCGCGATCGCCTGCCGACCCGCCTCGGTGGCCATCGACGCGGCGGATTCGTCGCGCGCGGCGAAGCGCCGCGTCTTGATCCCGGTCCGGGAGAAGATCCACTCGTCGGACGACTCGATGTTCTCGCATATCTCGTCGTTGGTGACCACCCGCTCGGGGCGGTACGCCCCGACGCTGAGCAATCCGATGTTCGTCGGTCCACTGGTCGCGGCGATCTGCGTCATTGCTGTCCCCGATCGGTGTTGGCTTGGTGGGCGTCTATGGCCGTCAGTCGCGACGCCGGTCCCTCATTGTTATCCCATCGCCCGCCGCGCGCACGGCCGATCAGCCGGCCAGCCCCAAAGCGGCGGCCACCGCGATCGCCCACACGACCATGGCCAGGCCGGTATCGCGCAGGACCGGAATCAGCTCCGGGCCGCCGCGCCCCGAGCGCACCGGCCGGGCCGCGCGCAGCGCCAGCGGCGTGGCCACGAATCCCACGGCGCACCACGGCGTGGCCGCCATCAGCACCAGCGTCAGCACGCCCGCGGTCGCCAGCAGCGCCTGGTACAGCACGCGGGTGCGGCCATCGCCCAGCCGCACCGCGAGCGTGATCTTGCCCGACTGAGCGTCGGTGGGGATGTCGCGCAGGTTGTTGGCCACCAGCACCGAGGACGACAGCGCCCCGATCGCCACCGCCAGCGCCAGCCCCACCCAGTCGACCCGCAAGGCCTGGGTGTACTCGGTGCCGAGCACGGCGACCAGGCCGAAGAACACGAACACGGCGACTTCGCCGAAACCGGCGTAGCCGTAGGGCTTCGAGCCGCCCGTGTACAGCCAGGCGCCGGCGATGCACACCGCGCCCACCGCGATCAGCCACGGCGCGCTGACGAGCGCGAGGGCCAGGCCGGCGGCCGCCCCGACGGTCAGGCTCGCCCCCGCGGCGGTGAGCACCGCGCGCGGGGTGGCCAGCCGCGAGCCCACCAGGCGCATGGGGCCGGCGCGGTCGTCGTCGGTGCCACGAATGCCGTCCGAATAGTCGTTGGCGTAGTTGACCCCGACGGTCAGCGCCACCGCGACGGCCAGCGCCAGCAGCGCCTTCCACCACACGGCGGATCCCAGCCACGCCGCCGCGCCGGTGCCCGCCGCCACCGGCGCCACCGCGTTGGGGAGCGTCCGCGGCCGCGCGCCGGAGATCCACTGCCCGAAATTGGCCACGCACGCATCCTGCCAGGAGCCGCGCGCGGCCCCGCACCCGCGATCGGGCCGGGGGCATGCACCACAATGGGCGGATGCTCGGAGTCATCGGCGGCAGCGGCTTTTACACGTTCTTCGACTCCGGCACCCGCACCATCGAGGTCGACACCCCCTACGGCCCGCCCAGCGCCCCGGTGACGATCGGCGCCGCCGGCGGGCACGAGGTCGCCTTCCTGCCCCGGCACGGGGCCAGCCACGAGTTCTCGGCGCACACCGTGCCCTACCGGGCCAACATGTGGGCGCTGCGCAAGCTCGGGGTGCGACGGATATTCGGCCCGTGCGCCGTCGGCAGCCTCAAACCGGAGAACGGTCCCGGCGCCGTCGTGGTGCCCGACCAGTTGGTCGATCGCACCCGAGGCCGGCCGGACACCTACTTCGACTCCGGCGGCATCCACGTCGACTTCGCCGACCCGTACTGCCCCACCCTGCGCGCCGCCGTCACCGGGCTGCCCGGGGTGGTCGACGGCGGCACCATGGTGGTGATCCAGGGGCCCCGCTTCTCCACGCGCGCCGAAAGCCAGTGGTTCGCCTCGGCGGGGTTCTCGTTGGTCAATATGACCGGCTATCCGGAGGCGGTGCTCGCCCGGGAACTCGAAATGTGCTATGCGACAATCGCTTTGGTCACCGACCTGGATGCCGGGGTGGCGCCGGGTGAGCGTGTGACCGCCGTCGAGGTGTTCGCCGAATTCGAGAAGAACATCGGGGGATTCAAGGAGCTGGTGCGCGACGCGATCGGCCGGGTAGACAGCGAACGCAATTGCACCCACTGCCTGCCGCACACCGGCGTCACCCTGCCCGTCGAGTTGCCATGAGGGTGTTGCTCACCGGTGCCGCCGGTTTCATCGGGTCGCGGGTGGACGCGGCGCTGCGGGCCGCGGGCCACGACGTGGTCGGCGTCGACGCGTTGCTGCCCGCGGCGCACGGCCCGAATCCGGTGCTGCCGCAGGGATGTCACCGCGTCGACGTCCGCGACGCCGACGCCCTGGCACCCCTGCTCGACGGCGTGGACCTGGTCTGTCATCAGGCGGCGATGGTGGGCGCGGGCATGGACGCCGCCGACGCCCCCGCCTACGGCGGCCACAACGACTACGCCACGACGGTGCTGCTGGCGCAGATGTTCGCCGCCGGGGTGGGCCGCCTGGTGCTGGCGTCGTCGATGGTCGTTTACGGGCAGGGCCGCTACCACTGCGAGCGGCACGGGCAGGTCGACCCGCTGCCGCGAGGGCGCGCCGACCTGGACGCCGGCATCTTCGAACACCGCTGCCCGGTCGGCGGCGAGGAACTGCAGTGGCGGCTTGTCGACGAGGACGCCGCGCTGCGGCCGCGCAGCCTGTACGCCGCCGGCAAGACCGCGCAGGAGCACTACGCGCTGGCGTGGTCGGAGTCGACCGGCGGCTCCGTGGTGGCGTTGCGCTACCACAACGTCTACGGCCCCGGGATGCCCCGCGACACCCCGTACTCCGGGGTGGCGGCGATCTTCCGCTCATCCCTGGAAAAGGGGGACGCGCCAAGGGTTTTCGAGGACGGCGGGCAGATGCGCGACTTCGTCCATGTCGACGACGTGGCCGCGGCCAACCTTGCGGCCGCGGCGTCGACGCTGGGGGGATTCACCGCGGTCAACGTCTGTTCGGGGCGGCCCGTGTCGATCCTGCGGGTGGCCTCGGCGCTGTGCGAGGCCCGCGGCGGTGGGCTCGCGCCGGTGATCACGGGCCAGTACCGCAGCGGCGACGTGCGGCACATCGTCGCCGACCCGTCCCGGGCGGCGGAGGTGTTGGGCTTTCGCGCGACCGTCGACCCGGCCGAGGGCCTGCGCGACTTCGCGTTCGCGCCGCTGCGCTGAGCGCAGCGCCTTAAGCCTGCGGCGGCCGATAGATCTTCGGTTTCTGCAGGGGGATCTGTCGCGTCGCGGAGTCGTCGCCGCGGAAGAGCCGGGGGCCGGTGCTGATCCGGGTGGTGGCGGCGGCCGACGGCGGGGCGGCGTGGCCCACCGGGACGCGCGCCCTGGGCTCGGCGCGCGCGGCCGGGGCGGCCGGCCTACGGGCGGCGCGGCGGCGCGCGCGGCGGCCGCGCAGCTGCCCGGTGACGATGGCGGCCCCCAGGATGCACAGGGCCAGGCCGCACAGCGCCACGTCGAAGGTGCTGGTGATCTGCTGGGCGAGGTTGTTGCCGTAAACCGGGTGCTGCGCGGGCGAATTGGGTGAATCCGCGAACCGGGGCGCCAGCACCACACCGACCACGACGCGGGCGACGCTCAGCGTGGTGACCAGCCCGCACAGCGACGAGATCAGTCGGGCGGAGCGGGTGGCGTCGGCCAGGTTGATCCGCAGCCAGATTGCGAGAAGCGCGGTAGCCAGGTCGAATCCGGCCAGCACCACGCTGTCGTACCGGGAGAACGGGTAATCCAGGCTCACGGCGACGAAGAGGTCGGTCAGCCGCATCAGCATCGAGCCCAGCCCCCATACGGCTATGAGCAGCAAGCCGTTTCGGGCCGCGGCCCGCCAGGAGGTCTCCTCGGCGCGGATCGTGTTGCGGTGACCGAACAGGGTTCGCGGCGCGAAGATCGCCGCCGCCGCGGCCCACGCCAGGTAGCCCTCGAACCCCACCCCGGCGGTCGAGGTGTTCTGCGCGATGCCGTGGAACGCGTCGACGTCGCGGCCGATCGGCAGGACCCACACCAGGACCCCCGCGACCAGCGTCGAGGCGCCGAGCGCGACCGTGGCCAGCCGGGCCGCCCTGGTGCCGCGCAGCAACCACCGGGAGGCGACCAGCACGGCGACCAAGGCGACCACGCCGTACACCACGGCCGTGACGATGACGTCGATGTTCTGCTTGCCGAAGTCGCCGGAGGTTTGCAGCGCGTAGCGCACCCGCCAGTACAGGTTGAAGCCGAAGCTGAGCACCGCCAACGCCATCGACGCGTAACCGATGAGACGGGCGGACCTCAGCCAGGCGGTGTGTTCGTCGCCCTCGGGAACCGGTCCCGAGCGGGCGCCGGCGGTTACGGCTTGCGCGCTCAGCAGGGAGCCGGCGATGCCCACCCACGCCCCGGGCCCCACGCCGCCCGGCACGTTCACCGTGCCGCCGAAGCGGACGGTCTCGAAGGCGTCGAATCCGACGAACGCCAGCACCAGCAGCGCGTAGGGGACATTGAGCGCCAGCCGCAGCCGGCCCGTCGTCGCCGGGTTGAACCGGGCGCCGGACGACCGCCACGAACCGGCCGCCGCGACGGCGATGAGGGACAGCGCGGTGACCCCGATCAACACCGCGAACAGGGCGCCGCTGCTGCCAGGAATCCCGACGCCGAAGTACAGATTCCACGGCAGGAAGACGGCGGCGACGAGCAGCGCGGCGGCGGTCAGGTCGCTGACGGCGTGCCAGCGCCGCGTCGAATCACCGGCCGGCTCGGCGGGCGGCCTGGGGATGCGAGTGGTTTGCTGGGCCTGCTCCCGGATGGGGCCGGTAGGGGCGTCGTCGCTGCTCTGGCTCACCATGCCCCCCGGGAATCAAGGACGGACGCCGTGGCAGATTCCCCTGCGACCGTCCTGTCGTTGGAGAAGCTGGTTACGCTGCGGTAGAGGCAAACGTTGTTCGCCCGAATAACGGATACTGCCAACGGTATCGCAAGTGTAATGATGCGGGGACATTGCTGACCGTGGGGTGGCCAGCCGAAGGAGAACCGGGATGGACGTCGTGTTGGGGGTCGCGGTCACGGGCCCGGTTGCCCGCTTGGCGCTCGTCGGGCCGGGCGCGGACGTGATCGACCAATCCGTCGTCGACCTCGAGGAGAACCCGGTCGGGAAACTCGCCGAGACGGTGGTCGGCACCAATCGGCTGCTGGCCGACGAGAATCACCGGCTGGTGGGCACCCGGGTGTGCTGGAGCGACGAGCCGCGGGCCGGCCAGCTGCGCCAAGCCCTGGAAGATTCCGGCGTCTCGAACGTCGCGGTGCTCTCGGAGTCGCAGGCGGTGACCGCGCTGATGCGCGCGGCCGGCCGGCCGGGCGCCGCGCTGGTGATCACCGACGCGACGGCGACGCTGTCGGTGCCGGCGCCCGCCGATGACCAGAACGCCCCGCCGACCGTGCTGGCCAGGGAGCCACTCGCGGGCGACGCGACCGCGACGTTCAACACGATGATGGCCCAACTCAGCGGCCGGCCGGACGCGCCGGGTGAGGTGTACCTGGTGGGCGCATCCCCGGAGCTGGCCCGGGCGGCCGAGGGGTTCCACGACGCGTCGACCATGCGGGTGCAGGTCGCCGACGACCCCGAGTTCGCCCTGGCCCGTGGCGCGGCCATCGTCGCGGCGCAGGCGCTGTCGGCCGGCGACGCCACCGCCATGGCGCCGGCCGTGGGGCTCGCCGGCGACGAGACCGCGATCTCCCCGGTGCGGGCCACCGGCGACGAGACGACGGTGGTGCCCCCGCCGAACGCGGAGGAACCCCAGCTGGCGTATTCGATGGCCGACGAGCCCGAGCCGTTCGCGGGCGACGAATACGACCCCGAATACGACGACCACGACGACTACGACGAGACCGAGGCCATCCCCACGCGGCTGAGCCGCCGGTCGCTGCTGGTCGGCAACGCCGTGATCGCCTTCGCGGTCATCGGTTTCGCGTCGCTGGCCGCCGCGGTGGCGATCGCGGTCCGTCCCACCGCGAGCCAACAGCCGGTGGTCGGCCACCAGAACGCCGCTCCGGGCAAGTTCATGCCGCTGTTGCCGACGCAGCAGCAGGCGCCGGTGCCACCGCCGCCGGTCGACCAGCCCAACGCCGGCTTCCAGGGCGGCGTCATCCCGGACGCCAACGGTCTCCTGCCCGCGCAGGGCACCTCGCCGGGCGGCGCCGGGCCGGCCGTCCCCGTCGCGCCGGTGTCGCCGGGCACCCCGGGTTTCGTTCCTAACCCGAATCCCGTTGTGCCACTGCCGATTCCGATCATCATTCCCTACCCCCCGTACAACCCGCCGACGATCACCACCACGACGCCGACGACCACGACCACCACGACCACCACGACGACCACCACCACGACCACTCCCTCGGGGCCGTCCACCACCACGCCAACCACCACGACGGAAACCAGCTCGACGCCGACGACCACGACGACGACACCGCCGCACGTGACGACGACGACGCCACCGACGGCGACCAAGACCCCGTTGACCGAGACCCAAACGCCGACGACCGCGGCGCCGCCCCCCAGCACGCAGCACCAGTCGACGGTTGCGCCGCCGCACACGCAGACCCAGCAGACGCTCGTCCCGCAGGAACCACGCACCCGCCACGGGTTCTGAGCCGTCCATGCCCGACGCCGTCACCGTGGTGCTGCCCTGCCTGAACGAAGAGGAGTCGCTGCCCGCCGTGCTGGCGGCCATCCCCGATGGCTACCGGGCGCTGGTCGTCGACAACGACTGCACCGACGACACCGCCGCGGTCGCGCGGCGGCACGGCGCCCGAGTCGTCGCCGAGCCCCGCCCCGGGTACGGCGCCGCGGTGCACGCGGGCGTGGTGGCCGCGAGCACGCCGATCGTGGCGGTGATCGACGCCGACGGCTCGATGGACGCCGGCGACCTGCCGCGGTTGGTCGCCGCGCTCGAGCAGGGCGCCGATCTGGTGATCGGGCGGCGCCGGCCGGTGGCGGGGCTGCACTGGCCGTGGGTGGCGCGGGTGGGCACCGTGGTGATGAGCTGGCGGCTGCGCACCCGGCACGGCTTGCCGGTGCACGACATCGCGCCCATGCGGGTGGCCCGGCGTGAGGCGCTGCTGAATCTCGGTGTCGCCGACCGGCGTTCGGGCTACCCGTTGGAGCTCTTGGTGCGCGCCGCGGCCGCCGGCTGGCGGGTGGTCGAACTCGACGTCAGCTACGGCCCCCGCACCGGCGGCAAGTCCAAGGTCAGCGGCTCGCTGCGGGGGAGCGTCACGGCGATCCTCGACTTCTGGAAGGTGATCTCGTGACGCTGCCGGTGACGCTGCTGGTGGTCGCCAAGGCGCCCGAGCCGGGCCGGGCCAAGACGCGGCTCGCGGCGACGGTCGGGGACCTCGTCGCCGCCGAGATCGCCGCCGCCGCACTGCTGGACACGCTGGACGCGGTCGCCGCCACGCCGGCGGCCAACCGGGTGGTAGCCATGACCGGTGACCTGGACGGCGCCGCCGGCGCCGACGAGATCCGGCGACGGTTGCGGTCCTTCACGGTGATCCCGCAGCGCGGCGACGACTTCGCCGACCGGCTCGCCAACGCCCACGCCGACGCGGCCGACGGCTACCCGGTGGTGCAGATCGGGATGGACACCCCGCAGGTGACCGCCGACATGCTGGCCGACTGTGCGCGCTGGCTGCGCGAGGCGCCGGCCGTGCTCGGGCCGGCCGTCGACGGCGGCTGGTGGGTGCTCGGTTTACGCGACCCCGCGGCGGCCGAATGCCTGCGCACCGTCCCGATGTCGCAGACCGACACCGGGTTGCTGACGTATCGGGCGTTGCACGACATGGGAATCGAGCCCTACGCGGCGCCGCGGCTGGCCGACTTCGACGTCGTCGACGACGTGGCCGCGGTGCGTGACGCGTGCGGGCCGGCCAGTCGCTTCGCGGAGGCCACCCGCGCCGCCGGCCTGTAACCCGTGGGCGTTTCGGATCGCGTGTGCGCTGAGGGTCTTGCGAGTGAATCGTGGGCGGTGAAATCGAAAAATGGCACCGTCAGTTCACACGCAATGCCGCCGGCGCACGCCGGATCACCAGTTGGTGACGATGAGCGTGTTGAGCAACACGGCGCCGGCGGCGTTGAGCGCCAACCACACTCGGTGTGATCGGACGGGCAGCAGCGCGGGGGCGGCGGTGAGCCAGACGGTGAAGGGCAGCCAGATCCGCTCCACCTCGGCCTTGCTCAGCATGCTCAGGTCCGCCAAGACGATCGCGGCCAGCATGGCCAGCAACACCAGGTGAAACCCCGAGCGGCGACGGATGGCCGCCATGTCGAACACCCGGCTGACCCCGGCGACGCCGCCCAAACCGATCGCGCACACCACCGAGGCCAGGTTGGCCCAGCCCCAGTACGGAAACGGGCGGTCCTTGGCGATGCCCTGCCAATAGCGTTGCTGCACAAGGGTGTAGCCGTCGAACCAGTAGAACCCCGCGACCGCGAAGGCCGACGCCACCGCCACCGCGGCCAGCGCCGCCGGGCCGAGCGCCCGCAGCGCCGCCCGCCAGTCGGCGGCCGAGGCCAGCACCGCCAGCGCCGGCAGCCCCATCAACATCAGGCCGTAATTGCAGAACACGCCCCAGCCCAGCAGCAGACCCGCGGCCGCGGCCGTCAAGGCGGGGAAGCGAACCGGCCGGTGCACCGCCACCGCCAACAGCGCGAGGCCCCAGGCCGCCACCCCGGCGAAGTAGCCGTCCGCGGAGACGGCGACCCAGATCGCCGTCGGCGCCACCGCCACGAACGGCGCGGCCAGCCGCGCGGTCCGCTCGTCGGCCAGCGCGCGCACCGCGATCAGCACCGCGGCCGCCGCGCTGGACCCCGCGAGCAGGCACAGCAGCCCCGCCCAGGCGCCGCCGTGCAGGCCGATCCGGTCCAGCCACACGAACGTCAGCAGCGCGCCGGGCGGGTGACCCGAGACGTGCGTGGTCCAGGAGTTCGGTTGGTAGTCGACGATCCGGCTCGCGAACGTGCGCACGGTGGCCGGGATGTCGGTGATGCCCGGCACGGCTGACAGGTACTCGTCGCGGGTGGTCAGCCGGCCGGCGAAGCCGCGCTGCCAACCGTCGATCATCGCCAGCGCGAAGGCCCAACCGCAGGCGGTGGCCCAGCTGACAAAGGTCAACAGGCGCCACGAAAGACGTTGTGCCAGAATCGATCCCCACCACACGGCGGCGACCGCGATGGCGATCGCGGGCCCGGTGCCCCAGCTGGCGTGGATTTCCCAGGCGCCGAAGATCGGGGCCGCCCCGGTGTGCGTGCCGAACCGCTCCTGACCGACGTCGGTGCGCGGCCGCACGCCCCAATGCAGCCGCGGCAACACGAACGCCGCGAACACCAACAGCGCCGCCGCCGCGACGGCCGGTAACTCGCGACGTGCCACCCTCACGACCGAACAGCCTATTGATTCCCCGGGCCGGCGAACCGGCGCACCAACGCCGCCCGGTCGACCTTGCCGATGCCGCGCCGCGGTAGCGCTTCGACGACGTGCACCTCGCGCGGGGCGGCCGTGGGGTCCAGGGTGCGCGCCACGTGGGCGCGCAACACTTCCAGCGTCGGCGCCGAGTGCCCCTGGGCCACCACGATCGCGGCGACCACCCGCTGGCCGAGCCGGTCGTCGGCGACGCCGAAGACGGCGCACTCCCCGACGGCGGGGTGGGTGTCGAGCGCGGCCTCGACCAGTGGGGGCAGCACGGTCAGCCCGCCCGTGCTGATCGCGTCGTCGGCGCGTCCGGTGACGGTCAGCACGCCCGCCGCGTCCACGACGCCGAGGTCGTCGGTGCGGAACCAGCCCGGCTCGGCGAACGGGTCGGGATCCACCGGGTTGCGATAGCCCTTGGCCAGGGTCGCGCCGCCGAGCGCGATGCGCCCGTCGGGCGCCACCCGGACCCGCACGCCGTCCAGCGCAACCCCGTCGTACACGCAGCCGCCCGCGGTCTCGCTCATCCCGTAGGTGCGCACCACCCGGATGCCGGCCGTCGCCGCGGCGTCGAGCACGCGGTGCGGGGCCGGGCCGCCGCCCAGCAACACCGCGTCCAGTTCGGCGAGCGCGGCCGCGGCCGCCGGGTCGGCCAGCGCCTTGGCCAACTGCGCGGCCACCAGCGACGCGTAGCGCCGCCCAGGTGCCAATCGCCTTGTCGCAGCGGGCAATTCGGCAGTGTCGAAGCCTTCGGAGATGTCCAGCTCAGCGGGCGTCGAGCCGGCCAGCGCGCTGCGGATCAACACCTGCAACCCGGCGATGTGGTACGGCGGCAGCGCCAGCAGCCAGCTGCCCGGGCCACCGAGGCGGTCATGGGTGGCCGTCGCGCTGGCGGTCAACGCGCCCGCCGTCAGCAGGGCTCCCTTGGGCGCTCCGGTGGTGCCCGACGTCGTCGCCACCAGGGCCACGTCGTCGTCGATGTCTTCCCCGACCCGCAGGCCCGCCCGCAACGCGTCGGAACCGGGGGCGAGGGCCACCAGCGCGGGGTCGCGCCCGTCCAAAACCCGTTCCAGGGCGGGTAACAGCGACGAGACGGCCGAGCCCGGCGGGACGGTGAGCGCGCGCAGTACGGCTATGCGGGGTCCTCGACCTCGTCCGCGTCGTCGAACGGCCAGCCCTGGGCGGCCAGCCGCACCCGTACCCGCTCGACGTCCTCGGGCGAGGGCAGGTTGTCGGTGATCTGGGTGATCAGCACCCCGATGTCGACGTCGTCGAACTCACCCCGTTGGATCAGCTCGCAGGCGACGGCCTTGACCTCGTCGTTGGACAACCGGCGGGCGAGCAGCGCGAGCACCGGGAAGGTGTCCGTCGCCGGGACGCCCTCCGGATATCCCGCGCGCAGCCACGAGACAATTGAATTGAGAAATCCGTTCACGCTGGTACAGCTCCCCCCGGTGTCCGGCTCGGTAACTCGGTGGGCATCAATCGATGCTACTTGGGTTTGGCCCCGAGGAAAGCGACGCCGGTGTGATGCGCGATGAAGTCCCGTGAGATGTACGCCAGGGCGAAGGCGATCACCACGATCACCACCGCGTAGATCGCCCACGCGAGCGCCAGCAGCAGCGGGTTCTTCTGCGCCGAGTCGCCGTCGGTGCCGGCCTGTCCGGCGCCCACCGCGTGGAATCGGAGCCCCAGGGCGAACAGCCCCGGCAGTGCGGCCCCGGCCAGCATCGAGAAGACCAGGATCTTGAGGGAAGCCTGGTAGTTGAACCAGTCGCCGAAGTGACTCATCAAGCGTTCGCCTTCATCGTCGGGTCATCGGAGTCGTAGCGGCCGGACGAGCCGCTGCCATTGGTCGGATGCACGTCCGAGGGCGGCCGGTGCTCCGCGGAGTCCTCCAGCCCGGCCGTCAGGTCGCCCTTCCATTCGGCGTTGACGTTGTTGTGGTCGACCTTGACCTTGCGCGACCGGATGTAAATGGTGGCGGAGACCGCGATCAGCAGCGCGAAGCCGACGATGGCGCCGGGGTAGCCGCCGATCAGGTGCACGATCCAGTAGGTGACCGCGCCCACCAGCCCCGCCAGCGGCAGCGTCACCAGCCAGGCGACGCCCATACGGCCGGCGACGCCCCAGCGGACCTCACCGCCGGGCTTGCCCAGCCCGCTGCCCAGCACCGAACCCGTGCAGACCTGGGTGGTCGACAGGGCGTAGCCGAAGTGGGCGGACAGCAGAATCACCGCGGCCGAAGACGATTCGGCGGCCATGCCCTGCGGCGACTGGATTTCCACCAGACCCTTGCCCAGGGTGCGGATGATGCGCCAGCCGCCCAGATAGGTGCCCAGCGCCATCGACACCGCGCAGCCGACGATGACCCACAGCGGGGGCATGGCGGCGTTCTTGCTGACCGAGCCGTAGGACATCAGCGCCAGGAAGATGATGCCCATCGTCTTCTGGGCGTCGTTGGTGCCGTGTGCCAGCGAGACCAGCGACGCCGAGCCCCACTGGCCGTACCGGAAGCCGGCCTCGGTGCGCTTGGCCGAGATGTTGCGGGTGATCCGGTAGACCAGCCAGGTCGCCACGGCCCCGACCACGATGGCCAGGATCGCCGACACGACGGCCGGGATGATCGCCTTGGACACCACGCCCTTCCAGATCACCCCGTGCGCGCCGACGGCCGCGATGGTGGCGCCGACGATGCCGCCGATCAGGGCGTGCGAAGAACTCGAGGGGATGCCCAGCAGCCAGGTCAGCAGGTTCCACACGATGCCGCCGACCAGGCCGGCGAAGACCAGCTCCAGCGTCACGATGTGCCCGTCGATCAAACCCTTGGCGATCGTGGCGGCGACGGCGGTGGACATGAACGCGCCCACGAGATTGAGCACCGCGGACAGCGCGACGGCCGCCTTGGGCTTGAGCGCACCGCTGGCGATGGAGGTCGCCATCGCGTTGCCGGTGTCGTGGAAGCCGTTCGTGAAATCGAAAGCCAGTGCCGTGATTACGACAATGATCAGAAGGAACAATTGGATGTTCACAGCGCCCGATTCTGGTGGTAGGGGGATTCCATTGTCGAATGCAGCGGGACCGTAATCGCGGGTGTATCTAGACTCGTCGCCAGATGTTACCTCTCAGTTAACCGGACTTTCCCCGTCGTTCACCCCGGGTGTCGCGGCGCAACGGGTGGTCGGGCGGGATCTGCACGAAGATCAGCGTGATGCCGTCGGGGTCGGTGACGTGCATTTCGAACAGGCCCCACGGTTCTTGGCGCGCCTCGCGGGCGATCTCGACGCCGCGGCTTTGCAGCTCGGCCTGGGTGGCTTCGATGTCGCGGACCTGGAGCCACAAAGCGCCGGGGAAGGGGCCCCGCGAGTGATCCGGGGAGCCGTAGCCGGCCAGCTCCAGCAGCGACTGGCCGGCGAAAAACACTGTGCCCGCGCCGTATTCACGGGCGATCGCCAGGCCAATCCGGTCCCGGTAGAAGGCCAGCGACTGCTCGTAGTCCGCCGGTCGAAGCAGCATCCGGCTGGCCAGGATCTCCATGACCTCGTGTCTATCACGTTGGTCTGGGCTCAGTCGCCTTCCGCGCGATTCGGCTGAATCCGCTGCCGCTGCATGAGCGTGTTGACCAAGCGGGGGCCGAACGTGTCCAGCGCCTTGGCGGCGATCGCCATCCGCGGGGCGATCCGCACGGGCCGGGTGCGGGCGGCGGTCAGCATCCACTCGGCGGCCTCTTCCGACGTCAGCGCCGGCATGCCCTCGTAGGCCTTCGTCGGCGCGATCATCGGCGTGGCCACCAGCGGGTAGTACAGCGTCGTCGAATGCACGCCCCTGGGCCCCCACTCGGTCTCCACGACGCGGCTCACCGCCGACAGCGCCGCCTTCGACGCGTTGTAGACCGCGAACAGCGGCGACGCCTCGGACAGCACGCCCCACGTCGATACGTTGATGACGTGGCCGTCGCCGCGCTCGAGCATCCCGGGGGCCAGCCCGCGGATCAGCCGCAGCGGCGCGTAGTAGTTGAGCACCATGGTCCGCTCGACGTCGTGCCAGCGATCCAGCGACTCGGCCAGCGGCCGGCGGATCGAGCGGCCGGCGTTGTTGATCAGGATGTCCACCCCGCCGAGTCGCTCCTGAACGTCGGCGACCAGCGCGTCGACGGCGTCCATGTCCGAGACGTCGCACGGCATCGACAGCGCGGTGCCACCCGCCGCGGCGATCCGGTCCGCGAGCGCGTCCAGCAGGTCTTTGCGGCGCGCGCTGACGGCCACGGTCGCGCCCGCGCGGGCCAGCAGTTCGGCCCCGGCCTCGCCGATGCCCGACGACGCCCCGGTCAGCAGGATCCGCTTGCCCCGCAGGTCGACCGGCTTGATCGCGGGCCGGTTGACCAGCACCTGCGGGGCCATCGGGGGGCGCATGGTGGCCAGGACGAGCTGGTCTTTGAACCTGCTGAGGGGACTCTTGCTCACGGGGGGAGTCTAGGGCGGCCTACCGAGCCCCTAGAAGTAGCGGGGGAACCGGCTCCAGTCGGGCGGGCGCTTCTCCAGGAAGGCGTCGCGGCCCTCGACGGCCTCGTCGGTCATGTACGCCAGCCGGGTCGCCTCGCCCGCGAACAGCTGCTGACCCACCAGCCCGTCGTCGAGCAAGTTGAAGGCGAACTTCAGCATCCGTTGCGCCTGAGGGGACTTCGCGTTGATCTCGGCCGCCCACTCGATGCCCGCCCGCTCCAGGTCGGCGTGGTCGATGACGGCGTTGACCGCGCCCATCTGGTGCATCTGCTCGGCGGTGTACGCGCGGCCCAGGAAGAAGATCTCCCGGGCGAACTTCTGGCCCACCTGCCGCGCCAGATACGCGCTGCCGTAGCCGCCGTCGAAGCTGCCGACGTCGGCGTCGGTCTGCTTGAAGCGGGCGTGCTCGCGGCTGGCCAGGGTGAGGTCGCAGACTACGTGCAGGCTGTGCCCGCCGCCGGCGGCCCACCCGTTGACCAGACAGATGACCACCTTGGGCATGAACCGGATCAGCCGCTGCACCTCGAGGATGTGCAGCCGGCCGGCGCGGGCGGTGTCGACGGTGTCGGCCGTTTCCCCGCTGGCGTATTGGTAGCCGCTGCGCCCGCGGATGCGCTGATCGCCGCCGGAGCAGAACGCCCAGCCGCCGTCCTTGGGCGAGGGCCCGTTGCCGGTCAGCAGCACCACGCCCACGTCGGGCGACATCCGCGCGTGGTCGAGCACCCGGTACAGCTCGTCGACGGTGTGCGGCCGGAACGCGTTGCGCACCTCGGGCCGGTCGAACGCCACCCGCACCGTGGCGTCGGCGACGTGGCGGTGGTAGGTGATGTCGGTCAGGCCGTCGAACCCGTCCACGGGCCGCCATTGGGCGGCGTCAAAGGGGTTGTCGGTCATGGCTTTTCAATCGGCTCGAAACGGAAGACCGCGCAGCGGCCGGCCAGCGCCTCGAACTCCTCGGGGCGGCCCTCGGTGACCAGTCCCGACCGCTTCATGAAGCCGACTCCCGTGGGCACCTCGGTGGGGAAGAGCCGCAGGATCGGCCGCGCGTCGTCGGCGGACAGTTCGGCCATCCGCACCCGCTGGACCTGCCGGCCGCGCGCGATCGTCGCCTCGCCGGCGGCCCGCACGTTGGCCACCCAGTCGGCGCCCGGGAACCCGGCGACGACGTACTGGTGGCCGTCGACGGTCATCGGGGTCACCGGCGTCGAGCGCGGCGCCCCGGACTTGCGGCCCTTGACGGTCAGCACGACGGGGCTCTCGCCACCGAAACTCATTCCCAGCCGCGACATCTGGATGAAGACCTTGTTGGCCGGCTTCAGCCACCACGGCGGCTTGATCGGCTTGCCGCTTCCCATAGCCCGCGACGTTACCCCGCGGCCGTAACGTGCCCAGTGTGCGGCCAGCCGCACATTCGAACGCGAGTGTGCGGCCAGCCGCACGCTCGGCGCAGTAACCAGCTAGCCGACGGCGGCCAGCCTTGCCAGCGCGTCGGCGTCCAGGGTGACGTCGCCCGCGCCGAGGTTCTCCTCGAGGTGCTCGACCGATCGCGTGCCCGGAATCAGCAACGTGTTCGGCGCGTGCGCCAGCAGCCACGCCAAGCCGACCTGGGCGCCGGTGACGCCGAGTTGGCCTGCTATGTCCACGACCACCGGATGGTCGGCGACCTTCGGGAAACCCGGAAACGCCGATCCCAGCGGGAAGTAGGGCACCCAGGCGATACCCTCCGACTTGCAGAGGTCCAGCGTGGCTTCCTGCGAGCGGTCGAACAGGCTGTAGGCGTTCTGCACGCAGACGATCCCCGCCGGCAGCGCCCGCCGCACCACATCGAGCGGCACGCTGCTGATGCCGATCGCACCGATCTTGCCCTCGTCGCGCAGCGCGATCATCTCGGCGAGTTGGTCGTCGAGGTCGACGTCCTGGTCGCCCCCGGCGGCCGCAGCAGGCCCGAGGTCCATGCGCCGCAGGTTGACCACCGGGACGCAATCCAGGCCCAGTTGGCGCAGGTCGTCCTCGACCGCGGCGCGCAGTTCCGCGGGCTTCTGCGCCGCCGCCAGCGGTATCGGCTGTTCGCCGGTGAAGCGAGCACCGACCTTGCTGACGATGACGAGGTCGTCGGCGTAGGGGAACAGCGCCGCGCGAATCCGCCGATTCACCTCGCCGGGGCCGTAGAACGACGCGGTGTCGATGTGGTTGACGCCGAGTTCGACCGCGCGGCGCAGCACCGCGGCCGCGTCCTCGACGGATGCGCCCTCGAACAGCTGCATCGCGCCGTAGCCAACGCGGGCGACGGTCGACGCGCCGATGTTGCCGGGACCGCCCGGCTGTGGTTTGTCCGTCATGGTGCTCCCTGGTGTCACAATGGGGAAGATGCGGAGGATCCTCCGCTTATTCGACGGTAGCAGAAACGGAGGTGCCTCCGCTTGGCTGGGATCCGATCGGACGCCCGCCGGAATCGGGAGCGCCTGCTCGAGGTCGCGACGGCGGCGTTCGCCGCCGCCGAGGGGCGATCCGTATCGCTGGAGGCCATCGCGCGCGACGCCGGCGTGGGAATTGGCACGCTGTACCGCCATTTCCCGAATCGGGAGGCGCTCGTCGAGGCCATCTACCGCGCCGAGCTCGCCGAAGTGGCCGCGACGGCGGAACGGCTGCTCAAGCGGCATCCGCCCAGGGCTGCGCTGCGCCGCTGGATGGACCGCTATGCCGCCTTCGTGGCCGCCAAGCGCGGAATGGCCGAATCGCTGCACGCGATCTTCGACTCAGGCGCCATGCAGGCCAGCCAGACTCGCGACAGCATCGTCGGCGCCGTGGACCTGCTGTTGCGCGCCGGCGCCGAGGACGGGAGTCTGCGCCCCGATGTGCAGGCCGACGACGTGGTGTCCAGCCTGATCGGCATCTTCATGGCCAGCGGCTCGCCGGAGCAGACGGGCCGCATGCTCGACCTGCTGGCCGCGGGCATCGCCGCCGCCTGATCACCGAGCGTCACGCCAGCGCGACGGCAGCCGCTGAGCGCCGCGCTGGCGTGACGCTCGGCGCAAGCACTTAGCCCACGGCGCGCTCGGCGCCCTCCCAGAACCGCGCGCGCACGGCCTTCTTGTCGGGCTTGCCCAGCGCGGTCACCGGCACCGAATCGACGACGATCACCTGCTTGGGCGATTGCACCGAACCCTTGCGCTCCTTGACGGCGGACTGGATCTCGACGGTCACCCGCGCCACCGACTCCTCGTCGGAGGGATGGTCGGGCCGCAGCACGATCACGGCGGTGACGGCCTCGCCCCACTTCTCGTCCGGCGTGCCGATCACGCAGACCTGCGCGACGGCCGGGTGCTCGGCGACGACGTCCTCGACCTCGCGCGGGAACACGTTGAAGCCGCCGGTGACGATCATGTCCTTGACCCGGTCGACGATGAACCAGAAGCCGTCCTCGTCCTCCCGGGCCATGTCACCGGTGTGCAGCCAGCCGTCGGAGAACGTCTTGGCCGTCTCCTCCGGCAGGTTCCAGTAGCCGCCGCTCAAAAGCGGCCCGGACACGCAGATCTCGCCGACCTCGCCCTGCGGCACCGGGTTGCCGTCGCCGTCCAGCAGTGCCGTGCGGGCGAACAGGGTGGGTCGCCCGCAGGAGGTGAGCCGCTTCTCGTCGTGGTCCTTCTTGGCCAGATACGAGATCACCATCGGGGCTTCGGACTGCCCGTAGTACTGGGCGAAGATCGGCCCGAAGCGGCGAATGGCCTCGGCCAGCCGCACCGGGTTCATCGCCGAGGCGCCGTAATAGACGGTCTCCAGCGAGGACAGGTCCCGGGTGTGCGAATCGGGATGGTCCATCAGCGCGTAGATCATCGACGGCACCAGCATGGTCGCGGTGATCTTCTGCTCCTCGATCACCCGCAGCACCTCGGCCGGGTCGAACTTGGTCAGCACCACCAGCTCGCCGCCCTTGATGATGGTCGGCACGAAGAACGCCGCCCCGGCGTGCGACAGCGGGGTGCACATCAAAAAGCGCGGGTTTTCCGGCCACTCCCACTCGGCCAGCTGGATCGTGGTCATCGTGGTGATCGACTGCGCGGTCCCCAGCACCCCCTTGGGCTTGCCGGTGGTGCCGCCGGTGTAGGCCATCCCGCCGATGTGGTCGGGCGGAAGGTCGGCGGCCACCAACGGCTTGGGCGAATACTTCGCGGCCTCGGCCACCAGGTCCACCGCGGAATCGCCGAGCGCCCCGGGGACCGGGCCGATGGTCAGGATCTGCTTGAGGCCGGGCACCTTCTCCAGCAAGCCCAGCGCCCGCTCGACGAACATCGGGTTCGGGTCGATGATCAGCGACGTCACCCCGGCGTCGTTCAGCACGTAGGCGTGGTCGTCCAGCGAGCCCAGCGGGTGCAGCGCCACGCGCCGGTAACCCTGGGTCTGCCCGGCGCCGATGATCATCAGCACCTCGGGCCGGTTCAGCGACAGCAGCCCGACGGTCGCGCCGGTGCCCGCGCCCAGCGCCTCGAACGCCTGGATGTACTGGCTGATCCGCTCGGCGAGCTGGCCACCGGTCAGCGTGGTGTCGCCGAGGTGCAGCACCGGCTTGTCCTTGTTGCGTTTGAGCGCACCTACGGTCAGGTGTCCGGAATGAATGGGATGGCGCAGTAGCTCGTCACTCATGAGGCCAAGACTAGAACGTGTTGCAGTTTTAGTCAGCCACCCCCTCAACCGACGCCTTGATCACTAGCATCCCTGGACATGGCCGCCGCAGATCTCGTCGTCACCGGAACCGTGCTGACCGTCGACGAGAAGCGGCCCACCGCCGAGGCGCTCGCCGTCGCCGACGGCCGCATCGTGGCCGTCGGCACCCGCGCCGAAATCGAGGCGCACCTCGGCCCGGACACCCGGACCATCAACGTCGGTGACGGCTGCGTCATGCCGGGATTCGTTGAGGCGCATGGCCATCCGCTGATGGAGGCGCTGGCGCTGAGCGACCGGATCGTCGACATCCGACCCGTCACGCTGCCCGACGCCGACGACGTCGTCGCCGCGGTCCGCCGCGAAGTCGCCGCCCGGGGTGCCGACGGCGCCTACCTCAACGGCTGGGATCCGCTGCTGCAGCGCGGGTTGCCGCAGCCGACGCTGGACTGGCTCGACGAAACCGCGCCCGACGGGCCGCTGGTCATCATCCACAACTCCGGGCACAAGGCCTACTTCAACTCGCATGCCGCCCGTCGGTCCGGATTGACCCGCGACACCCCCGATCCCAAGGGCGCGCGATTCGGCCGCGACGCGCGCGGCGACCTGGACGGCTCCGCCGAGGAGACCGGCGCGGTGTTTCCGCTGCTGACCGGGGCCATCGCGCCCGAAGACTATCCGGCGATGCTGCTCGCCGAGTGCGCCCGGCTCAACCGCGCCGGCCTGACCACCTGCTCCGAGATGGCCTTCGACCCGGCGTTCGGTCCGGTGGTCGAGCGGCTGCGCGGCGACCTCACGGTCCGGCTGCGCACCTACGAGATCTCCAACCCGCAGATGCGCACCGACGCCACCCCCGGCCAGGGCGACGACATGGTGCGCCGGGTCGGCATCAAGATCTGGGTGGACGGCTCCCCGTGGGTCGGCAACATCGCCCTGTCCTTTCCCTACCTGGACACCGACGCCACCCGCACCATCGGGGTGCCGCCCGGCTCCTGCGGGCACGCCAACTACACCCGCGAACAGCTCAGCGAGATCGTCGGCGCCTACTTCCCGCTGGGCTGGCCGATGGCCTGCCACGTGCAGGGCGACGCCGGCGTCGACACCATCCTCGACGTCTACGAGGAGGCGCTCAAGCTCCACCCGCGCGACGATCACCGGCTGCGCCTCGAGCACGTCGGCGCCATCCGGCCCGAGCAGCTGCGGCGCGCCGCCGACCTCGGCGTCACCTGCAGCATCTTCGTCGACCAGATCCACTACTGGGGCGACATCATCGTCGACGGCCTGTTCGGTCCCGAGCGCGGATCCCGTTGGATGCCAGCGGGTTCCGCGGTGGCCACGGGCATGCGGATCTCGTTGCACAACGACCCGCCGGTAACCCCCGAGGAGCCGCTGCGCAACATCAGCGTGGCCGTCACCCGCACGGCGCCCAGCGGCCGGGTGCTGGCGCCCGAGGAACGGTTGACGGTCGAGCAGGCCATCCGCGCGCAGACCATCGACGCGGCCTGGCAGCTGTTCTCCGACGACGTGGTCGGCTCGCTGGAGGTCGGCAAGTACGCCGACCTGGTGGTGCTGTCGGCCGACCCGCGAACCGTCCCGCCCGAGCGGATCGCCGACCTCGAGGTGCGCGCGACGTTTCTGGCGGGTCGCCAGGTCTACGGCGCGTGAAGCCGACGCTGGAGGAGCTGCTGGCGCGCCTGCACGTGGTCGCGCTGCCGATGCGGGTGCGGTTCCGCGGCATCACCACCCGGGAGGTCGCCCTCATCGAGGGCCCCGCCGGCTGGGGGGAGTTCGGGGCCTTTCTGGAGTACGAGCCGCCGGAGGCCGCGCACTGGCTGGCCGCCGGCATCGAGGCGGCCTACCGCCCCCCGCCGCCGCCGCTGCGCGACCGCATCCCGATCAACGCCACCGTGCCGGCCGTCGACGCCGCCCGGGTGGGTGAGGTGCTGGCCCGGTTCCCCGGCGCCCGGACGGCCAAGGTGAAGGTCGCCGAGCCCGGCCAGACGCTGGCCGACGACGTCGAGCGGGTCAACGCCGTGCGCAAACTCGTGCCGACCGTGCGGGTGGACGCCAACGGCGGCTGGAGCGTCGAGCAAGCGGCCAGGGCGGCCGCCGCACTGACCGCCGACGGCCCGCTGGAGTACCTCGAGCAGCCCTGCGCGACGGTCGGCGAACTCGCCGCGCTGCGCGCGCGGGTCGACGTGCCGATCGCCGCCGACGAAAGCATCCGCAAGGCCGACGACCCGCTCGCCGTCGTCCGCGCCCGCGCCGCCGACGTCGCGGTCCTCAAAGTCGCTCCGCTGGGCGGCATTTCGGCCATGCTGTCGATCGCCGCGCAGATCGACATCCCGGTCGTGGTCTCCAGCGCGATCGACTCGGCGGTCGGCATAAGCCAGGGGCTGGCGGCGGCCGCCGCGCTGCCCGCGTTGCGCCATGCCTGCGGCCTGGGCACCGGCGGGCTGTTCGTGCGGGATGTGGCGGACGTCGCCCCGCCCGTCGACGGCACCCTGGCGGTCGGGCCGGTGACGCCGGATCCGGAGCGACTCCGCGCGCTGGCCGCGGCCCCGGAGCGGCGGCAGTGGTGGATCGACCGGGTCAAGGCCTGCCACCCGCTGCTTGTACCGTCGTCCGAGTGATCAACCTGGCTTACGACGACCGCGGCTCCGGCGAGCCGGTGGTGTTCATCAGCGGCCACGGCGGTGCCGGTCGGACCTGGCACCCGTATCAGCTGCCGGCGTTCCTGGCCGCCGGCTACCGCGTCATCACCTTCGACAACCGCGGAATCGGCGCCACCGAGAACGCGCAGGGTTTCACGACGCAAACGATGGTGGCCGACACCGCGGCGCTGATCGAGGGCCTCGACGCCGCCCCGGCCCGCATCGTGGGGATGTCGATGGGGGCGTTCATCGCCCAGGAGCTCATGCTCGCCCGGCCCGAATTGGTCAGCTCCGCGGTGTTGATGGGCACCCGGGGCCGCATGGACAAGGCGCGCCAGTTCTTCCGCGACGCCGAGGCCGAACTCAGCGACGCCGGCGTCCAGTTGCCGAACTCCTACGACGCGAAAATCCGTCTGTTGGAGAACTTTTCGCGCAAGACGCTCAACGACGACGTCGCCGTGGCGGACTGGATCGCGATGTTCTCCATGTGGCCGATGAAGTCCACCCCCGGTACCCGCTGCCAGCTCGACGTCGCCCCGTACACCAACCGGCTGCCCGCCTACCGCGCCATCGCGACCCCGGTGCTGGTGATCGGCTTCTCCGACGACGTGCTGACGCCGCCCTACCTGGGGCGCGAGGTCGCCGACGCGCTGCCCAACGGCCGGTACGTGCAGATCCCCGACGCCGGTCACCTGGGTTTCTTCGAGCGCCCGGACGCCGTCAACGAGGCCGCGCTGAAGTTCTTCGCCGGCAACTGAGCCCGGCCCCGGTCGGCGGGTTGTGACAGGCTGTAGGAGTGAACCCCTCGACGACACAGGCCCGCGTCGTCGTCGACGAGCTGATTCGCGGCGGCGTCCGCGACGTCGTGCTCTGCCCGGGGTCGCGCAACGCGCCGCTGGCGTTCGCGCTGCAGGACGCCGACCGATCCGGGCGGATCCGGCTGCACGTCCGCATCGACGAGCGCACCGCCGGCTACCTGGCCATCGGGCTGGCGATCGCCGCCGGCGCCCCGGTGTGTGTCGCCATGACGTCGGGCACCGCCGTGGCCAACCTGGGACCGGCCGTGGTGGAGGCCAACTACGCGCGGGTGCCGCTGATCGTGTTGTCGGCCAACCGGCCCTACGAGATGCTGGGCACCGGGGCCAACCAGACCATGGAGCAGCTGGGCTACTTCGGCACCCAGGTCCGCGCCGCCATCAGCCTGGGCCTGGCCGAGGACGCGCCCGAGCGGCTGGACGGGCTCAACGCCACCTGGCGATCGGCCACCTGCCGAGTCTTGGCCGCCGCCACGGGATCTCGCACCGCCAATGCCGGGCCGGTGCAGTTCGACATCCCGTTGCGCGAACCGCTGGTGCCCGATCCCGAGCCCCACGGCGCCACCGTTCCGCCGGGACGGCCCGACGGACGCCCGTGGACCTACACCCCGGCCGTCACCTTCGACCAGCCGCTGGACATCGACCTCTCGCCCGACACCATCGTCATCGCCGGACACGGCGCCGGCACGCACCCCAACCTCGCCGAGTTGCCGACGGTCGCCGAGCCCACGGCGCCGGCCCCCACCAACCCCCTGCACCCGCTGGCCCTGCCGCTGCTGCGGCCCAAGCAGGTGATCATGCTCGGCCGCCCTACCCTGCACCGGCCGGTATCGGCGTTGCTGGCCGACCCGCAGGTTCCGGTGTACGCGCTGACCACCGGGCCGCGCTGGCCGGACGCCTCGGGCAACTCCCAGGCCACCGGGACGCGGGCGGTCACCAGCGGCACGCCGAATCCGGCCTGGTTGAGGCGCTGCGCGGAGGTCAACCGGCACGCGATCGAGGCCGTGCGAGGGCAGCTGAAGGCGCACCCGCTGACCACGGGTTTGCACGTGGCGGCCGCGGTGGCCGACGCGCTGCGTCCGGGGGACCAGCTGGTGCTCGGGGCGTCGAACCCGGTTCGCGACGCGGCCCTGGTCGGCCTGGACACCCACGGCATCCGGGTCCGCTCCAACCGCGGGGTCGCCGGCATCGACGGCACGGTGTCCACCGCGATCGGGGCCGCCCTCGCCTACGAGGGGCGCACCGTCGCGCTGATCGGCGATCTGACGTTCGTCCACGACAGCTCCGGGCTGCTGATCGGCCCCACCGAGCCGACCCCGCGCCAGTTGACCATCGTGGTCTCCAACGACAACGGCGGCGGTATCTTCGAGCTGCTCGAGCAGGGTGACCCGCGGTTCTCCGACGTGTCCTCGCGCATCTTCGGCACGCCGCACGACGTCGACGTGGGCGCGCTGTGTCGGGCCTATCACGTCGAGAGCCGTCAGATCGAGGCCGACCAATTGAGCGCGGCGCTCGACGAACCGCCCACCGGGATGCGGGTATTGGAGGTCAAGGCCGACCGGTCGTCGCTGCGACAGCTGCATGCCGCCATCAAGGCCGCCCTGTGACGAGCCCAAAAGCGTTACTGCGCATCCTGATTCACGGGCGCAGCGACGAGCCGCCGCAGACCCCGGCGAGGATCGCGTTGCGCTGGGCTCGGATCGCGGTGCTCATCGTCACCGGCCTGGTCACGCTGCAGTCGGTCCTGTTGGTCGCCGGCGCATGGCGCGACGACCTTGCGATTCAACACAACATGGGGGTGGCGCAGGCCGAGGTGCTCAGCGCCGGGCCGCGCCGCTCCACCATCGAATTCGTCACCCCCGAGCGGGTCACGTATCGTCCCGAACTCGGCGTGCTGTACCCGTCGCACCTGGCGACCGGGATGCGGATCTACGTCGAATACAACAAGAACGACCCCAACCTGGTTCGCGTGCAGCACCGCAATGCCGGGCTGGCCATCATCCCGGCGGGGTCCATCGCGGTGGTGTGCTGGCTGGTGGCCGCCGTCCTCCTGGTGGGGCTGGCGCTGCTGGACAAGCTGCTGGATCGCCGGCCCGAGGCGAAGATCACACCCGCCTAGCTGGGGTTCACTGCGCCCGACCAGCAGATTTCGCGTGACGTATGCCCGCAGGCAACCTTCGCGACAGCCGGTGCTGAGACCGTAGTGTCGTGCGCGTTGCCATCGTCGCCGAATCGTTCCTGCCGGAAGTCAACGGTGTCAGCAACTCGGTGATCCGGGTCCTCGAGCATCTGCGTCGGACCGGTCACGAAGCCCTGGTCGTCGCGCCCGACACCCCTCCCGGTGCGGCTCCGGCGGATCGTATCTACGACGGGATTCGGGTGCACCGAGTCCCGTCGCGCATGTTCCCCAAGGTGACCACGCTGCCCCTGGGCGTGCCGACACCCCGGATGGTGAGCGTGTTGCGCGGGTTCGACCCGCACGTCGTGCATTTGGCGTCGCCGGCGTTGCTCGGCTACGGCGGTGTCAAGGCGGCCCGCTGGCTGGGCGTGCCGACGGTCGCCGTGTATCAAACGGACGTACCGGGTTTCGCGGCAAGCTATGGCATCCCCATGACGCAACGGGCCGCGTGGGCGTGGTTCCGGCACCTGCACAGCCTCGCCGACCGCACGCTGGCGCCGTCCAGCGTAACCATCGAATCCCTTGTGGCGCACCGTTTTCCCCGGGTGCACCACTGGGCCCGCGGTGTCGACGTGCTGCGGTTCGCCCCGTCGGCCCGCGACGAGGCGCTCAGGCGGCGATGGTCGCCGCACGGCAAGCCGATCGTCGGGTTCGTCGGCCGGCTGGCGCCCGAGAAGCACGTGGAGCGGTTGGCCCCGCTGGCGGCGCGCGACGAACTGCAACTCGTCATCGTCGGTGACGGTGTCGACCGGAACAAGCTGCAAAAAGCAATGCCGACGGCGGTTTTCACCGGCGCGCTGTACGGCGAAGAGCTCGCCGTGGCATACGCCAGCATGGATGTCTTCGTGCATCCCGGCGAACACGAGACGTTCTGCCAAGTCGTGCAAGAAGCGCTGGCGTCGGGGTTGCCGGTGATCGCCCCCGACGCCGGCGGCCCACGCGACCTTGTCACGCCGTGGCGCACCGGTTTGTTACTGGGCGTCGACGAGTTCGAGGCGAGGCTGCCCGCGGCCGTCACCCACCTGATCGACGAGCGCCACCGCTACGCGCTGGCGGCCCGGCGCAGCGTGCTCGGCCGCAGTTGGCCGGTGATCTGCGACGAGCTGCTCGGCCACTACGAGGCGGTGTTGTCGCCGTTCGCCCGCAAGCGGATGTTCGCCAAGCGGTACGCCCAGGGCGGTTGAGCTGCCGGGCGGCGCCGCGCCGCCCAACGTTTGCTGTCCTCATCCTGACTTAATATTCTCGCGGCAGCGCATTGCGTTCTAACATCCAAGTTTGGTGCGACGCGTTTGGCGGACGGTTCTCGACCAGGCTTTGCGTTGGGGGTCAGAATTGGCCTGATAGGAGGGGTCAGTATGTCTTCCCATCTGGAGGTCTGGAAGCCGTCAGGACGCGAGCTGGTGGCACTCAGTGGTGAGCGAGTGACGCTCGGCAAGTCTTTGACCAATGCGGTGGCGCTCGAGCACGACGCGACTGTGTCCCGCGTGCACGCGGTCTTGGAGAACTTCGGGCAGGCCTGGTCCGTGCGGGATCTGGGTAGCCGCAACGGCACCTTTGTCAACGGGGAAAAGATCGCGGCAGAACGGATCCTGCGGTCCGGAGACGAATTGCGGCTCGGCAGTTCACGGTTGGTCTTCTGGATGACAAGGGGACCCGACGAAGCGCCGGGTGATCAAGAAACCGAGACGGGTAAGTCGATCTTGCGACCGCCCCGGATGACCGCGCGCGAATTCGAGGTCCTCAAGGCTTTGTGCCGTCCCTTCGTCTCCGATGACCCGTTTCCCGAGCCCGCATCCGTACGTCGGGTAGCCCAGGAGTTATTCGTTACCGAGGCGGCCGTCAAGCAACATCTGCAACACCTGTACGACAAGTTCGGCATCACCACCGAGGGAGATCGCCGCGTCCGGCTAGCCAACGCGGCCATCCGGCTCGGGGCCGTCAACCGTTCCATGCTGCGTGAGCGTCGTCCGCAGCAACGGTGACCGGGAGGGACGTTCCGGCGGGGCCACCGCGGCCGTGTGCGATCACGACACCTTGTCGAGCACCCCGCCACCCAGCAGGGCTACGGCGCTGAGCGCACTGCGGCGGTATTCGTCGCAGGCGGGGCATGAATCGATGTGGCGCGCAACGCGTTTGCGCATCAGGACGTTGAACTCCTGGTCCCAGCCGGCCAGGTCTGCGGTGAGCCGAGGGCATCCGGTTTGGGCGCTGCGCCGGGCCACCAACAGTGCGCCCAGCGAGCGCTCGATGGTGTCGCGCAGCCGCTGCAGGAGCTTTTTGGTGGAGTCGTAGCTCATGCCCAGCGCCTGCGCGAGCTCGGTTCCGGCCAGGCCGCGACGGTAGGCAAGCTCCAACACCTGGCGGTCGCGCTCGGACAATCCCTGGGCCGCCTGGGCGATCAGTTGAGCGAGTTCGTTGCGCGCCGTCAGCGTGAAGGGCCCCGGACCGGTTGCCGCATCGTCGGGCAGCTCGTCGTAGGCGGCCTCGCGGCGGCGTCCGGCCGCGATTCTCAGCGCGCTGCGACGGGCGATGGCGTAGAGCCACGGCCTCAGCTTGTCCGCGTCGCGCAGCTTCGGCAACTCCGTTGTCGCGGTGCAGAAGACCTCCTGCACGCAGTCAGAGGCCGCGTGGCGATCGCGCAGTATGCCCAGGCAGTAGGCGTGCAGCGGGGCGGCGTACCGGTTGTAGATCCCGGCCAAGGCCCCGCGGTCGCCGGCCGCCGCAGCGCGGGCGAGGTCGGCGTCGCTGACGATGCGGCTGTTCGGAAGTGTGGTCATGGAAGTCATGACTGAAATGCTCGGTGATTGTAGATGAGTTCGTAATCACCGCGGTGGCCAGTTTCCGCTCCCGCGCGGGAAGGGTTTACTACCCATTTGGTAAGGGCCCGATGGGCCGGCCCCGGCACCCGAGCACGCGAACGACCACCGCCCCTAACCGATGTGACGGTTAGGGGCGGCGGCGACGATTTTGACGTGTTTGGTGCAGCTCACGCCTTCGTTTTGGTGTGGGCCGTCCGCGTGCCGGTGCCGTTCCCGGTGCCGGTTCCCGTGCCGTTTCCGGTGCCGGTACCGGTGCCGTTGCCGCGGCCGCCGTGCGCGAAGCGCAGCTCGTCGGCGGTCAGGGTGCGGATGCTCTGGCGGCGCAGCGCGAGCTTGTCGTGATTGATACTCATCGGATCTTTCCTTCTTAGTGATTCGTTGACGGCGAGCCCGGGCGGGCCCACTCATAGGTAGGAGCGCCGGCGCCGTCGAAGGGTGACATCTTTTTGCATGCCACGACAACGAGGACTGCCCCACAATCGATACGGAATCGCTTGTGGGGCAGTTTCTTTCGGGCGGGCGGCTAGGCCACGGTGACCGTCTGTTGGGGTAGATCCGTGGCCGTCAGCGTCGGATTGGTGCGGGTGCCGGTGTGGGTCCCGGTGGTGGGCACCGTGGTGTGCTTGGTGGTCTTGCCCGTGCCGTTGCCGCCGCCGGTACCGTTGCCGCCCTCGCCGCCGTGGGCCATGCGCAGCTCGTCGGCCGTCAGGGCGCGAATGCTCTGCCGGCGCAGGACCAGCTTGGCGTGGTTGGTGTTCATTGTCTTCTCCTTGTTGTGATTTGTGTTGGCGCGGACCGGGTTTGGCCCGTGCTCACAGGTAGGAGCGACGAAACGGGCGAAACGTGACGCTATTTGGCCCGCGCCAACTGGCTCGCATAGTGGCGATCGAGGAAGCTCAGCAGGATGAGTTCGTGGGTGCGGGCGGCCGAGCGCAGCAGCCGCACGGCGTTCAGGTGACTGAAGCTGTGCAGCAGGTCCGAATAGGACTGGGTCAGCCCACCGGACTCGCAGAGGTCCGCCAGCTCCGCAAGCAGCGGCACCAGCCGCTCGGATCGCCGCCCGAACGCTTGGCGCGCGGACTCGTACGGGTGCTCCTTGGTGTCATCGAGCAGCGCTGTGACGTCGGCGCGCTCGCGGCGCCAGCGCTGCCCGATCCCGGGGTCCAGGTTGGCCGCGTTGGGGTATTCAAGCCGGTAGCCGGCAGCCCCGCTCCTGGCCCACTCGCGGCGCTCCCGGATGTCCAGGCCCGCGTCGGCCAGGAGGCGGTCGGTGGCGTACAGGCACAGCTTCCAGCGGGCGTCGGCCGCCTCGTCGCCGCAGGGGTCAAGCAGGTCCAGCACCTGCAGCACGGCCTCGCTGTCGACGGCGTGGATGTGCTCGGCCAGTTCGATGCCGGCGTCGCCGCCGTACCGTTCGATCTCGCGGTGGTAGGTGTCGGTGGCCAGCTTCCATACCGTGCCGTCGGCGAGGTGGGGGGCGAGCGCGTCGGTCAGTGCCGGTAAGGCGTGGTCACGCAGTGCCGCGGGGTTACCATGCAACCGAAGCCGCAGGTGATGTTCGGGGTCGGCATAGCGCAGGAAGAACCAGTGGTCGACTACGCCGCCTTCGCGCAGCTTCGCGATGACGGGTCCGACGGTGTCGGTCAGGATGCGATCCGCGGACGCGGTACCCGCGTACGCCTTGAGGTAGAGCCACTGACTGCCGGGCGCGAAGGTCCGGTGCGCCTTGGGCGCGGTCCACGATCTGGGGGCGGGTGCCGGCTCGCCGCGGCGGACGAACGGCACGATGAGTTCGTGGGCGAACCGGCCCTGCGGCCCGGTGGCGACCCCGGTGGGCAGGACCTCCTCGACGATCGCCTCACTCCGCCCGCGGAGCACCTTCGCGGCCGCGGCGGTCAGGACCGGGCTGGCGGTGTCGACGTACAGGCGGTTGTCACCGTCGGCGATGAGCAGCTGGCCGGGTAGCCCCCGCTGGCGGGTGAGGGCCGCCCAGCCGGGCACGGCGTCGGGTTTGGTGACCAGGGAGATCTCGTCCGCCGACAGCCGCCAGCGGGCCCGCGCCAACACCAGGCGCCCGGAGGTGACCCGCGGCAACGTCGGCGCCCCGGAGAGGGCGCCCCAATCCCACGCGAGTCCGCCGGTTACGCCGTCGCTTTGCAGCGCGGCGAGAAACCGGTACACCCCGAAACCGCGCCACGCCGGATTGTGCGCGGTGGTCAGCCGCGGCCTGACTTCGGCGCCCAGCCGCGGGCTATAGAGGACGACGCGGTCACCCTCGAGCCGCACGGTCAGCTCGTCGACGCCGAGCTGACGGTCCGCGGGTGAGCCCGAACGCCCCAACAGCACCAGTTCGTAGTCGCGCAGCACCGGCCGGGCCAAGACGTTGCCCACCCGGCCTTCCGGCAAATGGATGATTTCGGCGAACACCACCCCGGGCGACTGCGCCTCCTCGGCACGCAAATGGTTTCGGACCGCGTCGGACAGGCGGGGATCGCCGTGACAGAACCGGCCGAGCAGCTGCGCCCCCGAAGGCCCGTAGGCACAGTCGATCTCGACGCCGTCCTCGAGCAGGCTGGCATTGACGGCCAGACCGTCGGGCAACGGCGCCGGCGACGGCGAGGACGACTCGAGTCGAGCGACTGTCGCGGCGTCGAGCTCGAGACTCGCGGCGCCACTGTCGCGAACGCGCATGACTAGGTCGAGCAATGCCGCGTCGCGGGCGGCGAACGCGTAGTGCGGCGCCGGGCCACCCAGGTCCATGCCCTCCAGCAGCGGCGACTCGTCGGCCGCCGGGTGCGTCGACGCGTCGAACCCGATGCCCATCTCCTCGTCGAGCGCCTCCATCAGGGCGACCTCGCGGTCCTCGTAACGCGCCGCGAACTGCTGCTTGAAGCGGGTCAGCGCCGGATCCTCGCCGCCCGTGGACAGCCGATGCAGCAGTTGCACGCCCTCGGTCAGCAGCCGCACGGTGTCCGACCCCAGGGTCAAACCCGAGCCCGCCCGGTGCAGGTCGACCTGGACCAGCCGCGCCTCGTCTCCCGCACCGGCCAGCTCGAGCAGCGTCGCGGCGACCGCCTCGTAGGCCTCCGGCGGATTGCCGATCCCGGCGGCGTCCAGACCGGCGAGCTCCTCGCATACGCGCCGCAACGCCTCCGACGTCGCGGCGAAGTCCGGCCCGCTCAGCGACGACATCAGCTGCGTCAGCGGTTCGGCGCCCGTCACCGCGGGCTCGGCCACCGGTGTCAGGACCTTGGCCTCGATCAGGGCGTCGACGTATTCGCGGGCCTCGTCGCGCTCGACCCCGACCCCTTCGGCAACGGCCTCGACGACTCGGTCCACCACGCGGCCGCCGGCGGCCGCCTCCAGCGCACACCGCAACGGCGCGTCGTCCTCGACCACGACCAGGTGATGCGTGCGACGGCCGTCGCGAAGCCGGCTTTCGATGAGCCGCATGGCGCCCGCCGCGTGGTAGCGGCTGGAGTTGGGTTCCACCTTCATCGACGGCCGTGTCGCCGGGTCGGCCAGTAGCCGTTCCACCAGCGCGGCCAGCACCTCCGTGTCGGGTCGGCTGTGCCGGCTCACCCCCTCCGGACCGTCGACCACCAGCGCGGTAGCTCCCGGTTCCGGACTCACCTTCCCCAGCGAGCAGCCGGCGAAGAGCCCGAATGGTGTTGCGCGGGTGCACATGCGGGCCAGGTAAGCGGTCACAGAGGCGATCACTCGGGCGTCCGGATCGCCCGCCACCAAGCGGCGCGTCAACCCCGGCGAGGCGAGGTGCAGCGCCTCCCGAATCTCCGGCCGCGCGACCAGGCTGCGCCAGTAGGTGGAGTCGGCGCGCAGGCGGTCCAATTCCTCCAGTGGGAGCAACGGCGCCCGCATCACGAAGAAGCCACTCGGATTCAGTGCGGATGTCGATTCGTTCATTTCCAGCTCCTAATGGGTCGTCTCGCCGACGAGTTGTCCGGCTACGAGTTGTGCGTAATGACCACCAGCGGCCATCAGGTCGAGGTGAGACCCGGCCTCGACCACCCGGCCCTTGTCCATCACCACGATCTGGTCGGCGTCGATCACGGTGGCCAGTCGGTGCGCGATCACGATGACGGTGCAGCCGAGTCGGGCGATGTTGGCGTGGACCCTGGCCTCGGTGACGGTGTCGAGGCTGCTCGTCGCCTCGTCGAGCAACAAGATCCGCGGCCGGGGAGCGAGCGCGCGCGCCAGGGCAAGCCGTTGGCGTTGACCACCCGAGAGCGATGCGCCCGCGTCGACGAGCGGGGTATCGAATCCCATTGGCATCGCGCGGATATCGTCGGCGATGCCGGCCAGCTCCGCGGCTGACTCGAGCCGTTCCAGCGGCAGGCCGGGGTTGCCCAGCACCAGGTTGTCGCGAATCGGCAGCCCGAAGATATAGGGGTCTTGGGTCACCACGCCAATTTGGGAGCGCACGCTGCGCGGGTGCAGGGCGGCAAGGTCCATGCCGTCGAGCAGGACGCGGCCCTCCGAGGGGGCGTAGAGACCCAAGAGCAGCCGGCCGAGCGTGGATTTGCCTGAGCCGGAACGCCCGACGATGGCCAGGACCTGTCCGGGGCGCACCTCGAGGCTGGCGTCGTTGACGACCGGTGGGCCGTGGGGGTCGTAGCGGAAGGTGAGTCGTTCGGCGCGTACCGACCCGGTGAGCTCCGGCGCATGCCGCAGCTCGCGACCGGCGGTTTCGGTGGGGGTGTTGAACACGTCGTCGAGGCGGGCCAGATAGCTGCCGAGCAGCTGCACCTGCAACGCGGTGGCGACCAGAATGCCCAGTGGCTCAAGGAATCCCGTTGCCAGCGCGGCCAGGGCGAGCATGGTGCCCAGCGACAGCTGCCCGCCGGATGTCAGGGCGGCGCCAACCAGCAGCACCGCGATGGGGGACAACAGCGCCAGGCCGTGGATCGCGGTCGACACGAGGGCCTCCAGTCGCCCTCGGCGCAGCGAGACGTTCATTTCGGCGACGAACAGGTTGGTCCAGTGAGAAACGGCGCGACGCTCCGCGCCGGCGGCCTTGAGCGTCTCGACGGCCGAAAACATTTCGTAGGCATAGGACTGCGAGCGGGCCTCGGTGGCCAGTGCCTCGCCCATCAGGTGCTGGTTGCGGCGGCGCGCCGCGAACAGCACGGCGACTTGGGCAGCACCCAGCCCGCAGACGAGGAGGCCCAGGGTCGGCGACAGGACGAATATGACGACCAGGTAGAGGGTGGCCAGCGTGCCGTCGAGTAGCGCGGAGATGGTGCCCGTGGTGAGGATCTCGCGAACGGTGGCGTTGCTGCGCAATCGCATCATCAGGTCCCCCGAGGAGCGCTTCATGAAGAAGGCGTACGGCAGGTCCACCAGGTGCTCGAGGAAGTCGAGCGTCATGTCGACGTCCAGGCGGCTGCGCAGCCGTAACAGCAGCTGGGCGCGCAGATACGTCGCGAGCACCGAATAGCCGATCAGCGCGGCCATCACGGCGGCCAGCACTTTCAGCAAGCGCCCGTCGTCATTGGGCACCACCCGATCGACGATCACGCCGGTCAGCGCCGGCACCGCCAGCGCCATCACCCGCACCACCACCGAGGTGACCAGCACGCGGGCGATTCCGCTCGACCGGGCCAGCAGGCGCCGGGCGTGATGCAACGCCCCCGGGGCCTTCCGGCCACCGGCCGCGAAACTGTCGCCGGGCTCCAGCATGACCGCGACGCCGCTGTAGAGGTCGTTGACGGTGCCCCAGCTGAGCCGGTAGCGGCCGGCGGCCGGATCGACAATGGTCACGCCGCGCTGTGACGTCGAGTCGAGAACAACGAAATGTGCTGCACCCCAATGTAATATGGTGCCCCGCGGCAGGTCCCGAAGGTCGTCGAGCTCGGTGGCAACCCCTCGGGCGCGCAACCCGTACGCCGATGCGGCCTCGGCTAGCCGCAACGCGTCCACGCCGTCGCGCCCGGTTCCGGTGGCTTCGTGCATCTCGGTGAGCGAAACGTGGCGCCCGTGATAGCCGAGCGCCATGGCCAGCGCGGCGGCACCGCAGTCGGCCATCTCGGCCTGCGCGATGTACGGGATCGCCCGCGTCCGTCCCTTCACCGCAGCCTCGGCATCAGCACGCCGATCAGCCGGCGCCGTCCCTGCGGGACAACAAGCTCACCGGCCGGTGCCGAAACGGGACGGGCCAATTCGGCCTTCACCTCGGTCGCGGTCACATCGACGACGACGCCCTGCGTCGTGCCGGAGGGGTCTCGGAACTGGACGGGCGCACCCGGTGGGGGCGGTGTCACCCCCTCACGGCTCGCCGTGACCCAGACGCCTTGAGCGACGGCTGGTAGCGCCTCGGTCTGCGCGACGCTGACGGTACCGGCGTACACCGCGCCCGCTGCCAACAGCACGGTGAGTGCGACAAGGCCCGGGTTCACCCACCCCTGCTGCTTGATGAGTTCACCGGGGCGGCTCGCAGCGGACTGGCGGTCGCGCCACCGCTCACGAAACACCGGCTGATGGCGGCCCGGGCGGTCATCGCTGTTTCGGTCGGTTTCCATCCGTCGCTCCTAGGTGGCGGTCGGCCCCAATTGGGCCTCGTTGACGGGTAGGAGCTTGAGCGGCGCGAGACGGTGACGCATTTTGCCGATGCTCGTCGGCCCCGGTCGGCAGCAAAGCGAGTATTGCCGTACTCAAGACAGCCGCCGGGTGTGGCGGGATCATCGGACGATGACCGATACAGCCAGCACAGACCGGCTGCGGCCGGACGTCGACGTCGTCGTGGTGGGCGCGGGTATCGCGGGCCTGTACCTTGCCTACCGGCTAAGTCGGTCCGGTTACCGATTCCGCGTCTTCGAGGCGGGCGACGACCTCGGCGGCACCTGGTACTGGAACCGCTATCCGGGCGCCCGGGTCGACGTGCCCAGCGTCGACTACATGTACAGCTTCGATCCCGACTGGCGCCGCGACTGGCAGTGGTCGGAGAAGTACGCCACCCAGCCGGAGATCCTGCGGTACCTCAATCACGTCGCCGACAAGCACGACCTGCGCCGCCACATCACCTTCTCGACGCGGGTGCAGCGGGCGAGCTGGGACGACGATGCCTCGTTGTGGCGGATCGCCACCGGCGCGGGGGATCAGCTCACCTGTCGTTTCGTCGTGATGGCCACGGGCTGCCTTTCCGCGCCGAAGCCGCCCGAGGTCGACGGACTCGAGCGGTTCGCCGGCGACGTGTACTTCACCAGCAACTGGCCGCACGAGCCGGTGGATTTCCGCGGCAAGCGGGTGGCGGTGATCGGCACGGGATCCTCTGGCGTGCAATCGATTCCGATCATCGCCCAGCAAGCGCGAGAACTGGTGGTCTTTCAGCGGACCCCGAATTTTTCGATCCCGGCGCGCAACGGCCCGTTGTCGGCCGAGAAGCTCGCGCAAACGGCGAATGAGGCGGAATACCGTGCGGCGGCAAGGATTTCACCGGCCGGCATTCCGATGGAGCGAAGCATTACCCCGACCTTCAGCGTGTCGGAGGCCGAACGGCAACGACGTTACGAGCAAGTCTGGACCGGCGGCCTGCTGTTCGAATCGGTGAACGCATTCTCCGATGTGATGAGCAACGCCGCGGCCAACGCCGACTTCGCAGAGTTCTTCCGCAACAAGATCCGCGCCATCGTCGACGATCCGCAGACGGCGGCCGATCTATGCCCCACCGATCACCCCGTCGCGGGGAAACGGCCCTGCCTGGACACGAACTACTACGCCACCTACAACCTGCCGCACGTGCGCCTGGTCAACGTCCGCAAGCACCCCATCCGGCAAGTCACGGAAACGGGCATCGACACCGTCGACGAGTCGTTCGCCCTGGACGCGATCGTCTTCGCCACCGGTTTCGACGCCGTCACCGGCGCGCTGACCGCCGTCGACTTCCGGGGCCGAAACGACGTGGCGCTCAAGGACAAATGGGCGCACGGCCCGCAGACGTACCTCGGGCTGAGCACGGCCGGCTTTCCCAACCTGTTTTTCATCACCGGCCCCGGTAGCCCCTCGGTGCTGACGAATATGGTCGTGTCGATCGAACAGCACGCGGACTGGGTGCTCGACTGCCTCGGTTACCTGGGCGCGGAAGGTTTCGAGGTCATCGAGCCCACCGAAACGGCCGAAGCCGGGTGGACGCAACACGTCAACGACTGCGCCGACATCACGCTCTACCCGTCGGCGAACTCGTGGTACATGGGCGCCAATGTGCCCGGAAAGCCGCGGGTTTTCCTGGCCTATTGCGCGGGCCTGGACTTCTACCGCGCCGGCTGTGATGAGGTTGTCGCCCGGGACTATCTGGGTTTCCGCCTGTCCGGTCCCGCCGGCTCTCGGTGCAACGACGGGGTGGTGCGCCGGTTGCAGCCGGACGTGGAGATGGTCCTCAACGCCGCGGCGGAGATGAACCTGCCGCCGATGGAATCGATGGCCGTCGAGGACGCCCGCGCGTTGTACGCGCAGATGTCGATGGTTCGGCCGCCGGGACCCGATGTCGGCGAGATCGTCGACGGTGTGTTGTCCGGCGCCGCCGGCGATTTGGCGTACCGGCTCTACCGGCCCACTACCGCGGGCCCGCACCCGGTGGTCGTGTATTTCCATGGCGGGGGCTACGTTCTCGGTGACGCCGCCTCGGATGATCCACTGTGCCGCGACCTGTGCGCGCGAAGCGGCGCCATGGTGGTCTCGGCGGACTACCGTCATGCGCCCGAGCATCGCTTCCCTGCGGCCGTCGACGACGCGATGGCCGCGGTGCGGTGGGTCGCCGACAACGCCGGGGCGCTCGGCGGGATCCCGGGTCGGTTGGCGGTGTGCGGCTGGAGCGCGGGCGGAGGCCTCGCGGCCGTGGTGTGCCGGCTGGCGCGGGACATGAACGGCCCGACGATCGCGGGCCAGGTGTTGTTGACGCCCGTGACGTCCGGCGACATGACGCGCGCATCCTTCATCGAGAATGCGGACGGCTACGGCCTCACGACGCCGCTACTTCGCTGGTTCTACGACCATTACATCGACGCGGCGGATCGCGACGATCCGCGATTCGCCCCCTTGACTGCCGTCGACCTGTCCGGGCTGCCGCCGGCGATCGTGGTGACCGCCGAGTTCGATCCCCTGCGCGACGTCGGCGAGGCCTACGCCGCCGCGCTCGAAGCGGCGGGCGTACCGACCGAGCATGTGCGCGCTCGGGGCCACACCCACCTGTCGCCGGCCATGGTCGACGTGGTCATCTCGGGTGCACCGGTGCGGACGCGGATGGCCGATTCGCTGCGCGAATTCTTTGCGGCAGCACCGATTTCGCACTCAATGGCCTGATTGCCGACGCGACGGTCAGCTGTACTGGCTGAATTTGATCGTCAACGTTGCCGGTCCGCTGAGCCCGGTGAGGGGCTTCCACGGGGCGGGTCCGGTGCGGTGGGCGTTGGGCATGCGCCGCGTGATGACCGCCAGGGCCTCGGCGAGCTCGAGCCGCGCGAGGTTGGCGCCCAGGCAGTAGTGCATGCCGGCGCCGAACGTCTGCATCGGCGGGGCCCCCGCCCGGGTGATGTCGAGGCGGTCGGGTTCGTCGTAGACGGCGGGATCGCGGTTGGCGGCGGCGGTGTTCGCGATGACCAGGGTGCCGGCGGGGATTGCGACCCCGGCGATTTCGACGTCCTCGAGCGCGATGCGCAAGGTGGCGCCAACGACCGGTGAATGCCGCATGGTCTCTTCGACCGCGCCGTTCGCGAGCTCGGGATGCTCGGCGAGCAACGTCCACTCGTCGGGGCGGTCGCACAGCGCGTGTACCGAGGCGGCCAGCTGGTTGCGGGTGGTGTCGGTGCCGGCCATCAGCAGGCCCGCCACCAGCATCCGCAGCTCATCGGCGGTGAGGTGGTCGCCGTCGTCTTCGGCGCGGATCAGGTCGGAGATCAGGTCGTCGGTCAGGTTGTGGCGGCGCTGCGCGACCATGCCGTCGATGTAGGCGTCGAGCTCGTCCCACGCGGCCAAGATGCTGCGCTGGTGGGCGGCGACGTCCCAGCTGAAGACCTTGAAGATGTCGTCGGTCCACTCCGAGAACAGCTTCCAGTCCCCGGCCGGGGCGCCCAACAACGCGCAGATGATCGGGATGGGGTACTGGCGGGCGATGTCGACGACCACCTCGCAGCGCCCGGCTGCGATGTGGTGGTCGATCAGTTCGTTGATCACGTCGGTGATCGTCGTACGCAGCCGCGCGGTGGCTCGTGGGGTGAAGGCTTTGGACACCAGCCGGCGCAGCCGGTGGTGCTCGGCCCCGTCGAGGCTGATCAGGTTGGTCGCGACGCGCTCCCACAGCGGGCCGGAGGTGATGCCCTGCGAGGCAAGGAACATGCCCTGGGGCACGCGGAATCGCGGGTCGCGCAAGACGGTTCGAACCAGTTCGTAGGTCAGCAATTCCGGGCCGTGCGGGCCGATGGCGATCGACGCTTGCTGGCGCGCGCCGCGGATGATCGCGTGGGCCTCCTCGATGCTGCGGCAATGCTCGTAGTCGATCGTGGGAAGGCCGGCATCAAACACACTCGGGCAGGTCGGCGCGTCAACCGTGATGGTCATGGTGGTCCCCGTGAGTCGTCGGTGGTGTGCTTCCACCACCGAGTCTCAGGGGCGCGAGAGCCCACCACATGCGTAGCCGACTACCTGTCTTTGCGTACAGATGACAGTTGAGCCTGCGCCTGGTGTCGAAGTCGCGACCCGAACAGCGCGTCAGTGGCTCAAGGTGAATTCAGCCTCTGTCGGGGCCTGCCAAATAAGTGTGTGGTCGGGGTCGTTAGGTGGGCGGCTCACGCAATTGTTGTGCCTAGGTTGCGCCCGCCGTCCCCACGAGTCGTCGCCCATCCAGGGCGGCAGGCCGAATGGAAGATCAACTGACGGGATCCGCTGGTAGTCAGCTTCTTCGAATGAATCGCCATAGTTGGGCAGTGTTGTGTCGCCGTCCTCGTCGGGCGTTATCACGCTGCGAAGTTCAGGGACGGACGCGCGCCACTTGTTGAGCAAAGTTGTGGTGTCATGGCTCGACGGGTGCGGCACTTGGAACGTTGGTACGTCCGGTTTCGTCGTCCATAGTTCAAGCGCTGCCGAGGCATTCGCGCCGAACGCGACAACGGCCTCAAGGCTGGGCCCAACAAGCATGTCATAGAACCGATTTCGCCAAGCGGTTTGTTGTGGGTCTGCCAGCACAGGCTTGGCTTCACCGACGTTTGAGGGATGCACTGCCACCGGGTAGGCGTTGACCAGAACGTAGGAGTGGGTCAGACCCAGCTTGGCCACAAATCCTTGGACGCGTTGACCGGCGTCGCCGACCAGGGTCCGTCCAACGATACGTTCGGTAGGTCCCGGGTCGGACCCGATACCGATCAATCGCGCGTCTCCGGTCAGACGGCCCCGGTAGAAAACCGGACCCCAGTCATACCAAAAGTATTTTCGGTATTCCTCGGCGATTTCCGGCAACTTTGCGAAGTGCTCGGCGAATGCCAATGGTGGGCCGCTGTCGAAGCTGATCATGTTTCCCCTCAGTCCTCGGTCGCATCAAGATCTAGTGCATCAGTTTCGTCCATTATCCGCCGAGGAGGCCCATTCCGGATTAAGACTGATTACGTCTTAGGTGGAGGAAGACATGACACAAACACGTAGATCCAATCTCTTCATGGACGCCTACCTGCAAGGCATGCCCGACGCGTTGGAGATCCCGGAGGCCCGGGGCTTGGACGGCCTCGATGTCCGCGGGTTCGCGCTACCCGATCAGGCTGTCGCAATCGGCGGAACGCTGATCACGCCCGACAACACCCAAGATGGCTGGATAACGGTGGCAGGCGGGGTGATTACCGACATCAGCACCAAACAGCCGGAGGGCGTATTTTCGTGCTTGCAGACGGACGGTGTAATTCTGCCCGGAATGCTAGATCTCCACGGCCATCCTGAGTTCAACGTCTTCGCTCCGTGGGAGCCGCCAAAGACCTACGTCAATAGGTACGCATGGCGGAGCAGTAAGCCATATCAGGAATTGATCCGGGAACCGCAGAACGATCTGCTCAGCACGTTGCCGACGGGTTATCAGCTGCGCTATGCGGAGATACGGGCCCTCGTCGGCGGCGTCACCGCGATCCAGGGCGCGAGCCTGAAGACACAAGGGTCCGAAGAGTCGATGGTTCGCAATGTCGACGGAACGATTTTCGGCGAGCATCGTGCGCGCGCGGTGATCGACCTCCCGTCAAGCCTCGACTCACCGCGCGGCGGCCCCGCTTTCAAGAAGATCCTCGAGTCGATCGATGCCGGCGAAGTAAACGCGCTGTACGTGCACCTGGCCGAGGGGCGAGCTGACAATCAGCGGTCGCAGGATGAGTTCGACCATTTAGTGAAGTTGGGTGGGCTGACCGCCGCGACCATCATCATTCACGGCACCGCATTGAGCCGCGAACAGTTCGAGCAGGCCCACGCGGTGGGAGCACGGCTGGTCTGGTCGCCGCAATCCAATCTGAGGCTCTACGACCAGACGACCCATGTCGCCGATGCTCTCGACATCGGCATGCCCGTGGCCCTCGGGGCGGACTGGCTTCCGAGCGGCTCGCAGAGCCTGCTCGCGGAAATGAAAGTCGCTCGTGAGGAGCTGAAAAACCAGAATCATCCGATGACGGCCAAAGAGTTGGTCACGATGGTCACCTCCGGGGCCGCGGGCGTCGCAGGGTTGGGAGATAAGCTGGGCCGCTTGGAGGTCGGGCGCGCTGCCGACCTGGTGGTTATGGCGCGTCAAGATCACGACCCATACGAGTCGATTTGCCAGTCGACCCCCGCGGAGGTGGAGCTGGTCATGATCGGCGGCGACGTTGTCTACGGTCAAGTAGGTTTTGTGACCGTACTATTCGGCCACGTCGACCAGGAATACGAAAGCGTTCGCGCCTGGGGGCGACAAATGCTTTTGGACACGAGGTACGCCATTCGACCGGGGAAAGACCGCGCCCCCAAACTGTCGGCCATTCGGCAGGCGCTGACGAACGTCTACCGACCCGTCGGACCCATTTGGGCTTGATTCTTTGCGACGCTCTGGCTACCCCTGCGCCAGCTCGGCGACGGGCTGCCATTCCTCCCAGGTACGCAGCCGGCTCTCGTAGTCCGCCTTGGCCGTCTCCAGCGGTGACGCGCCGAAAAACACTCGCAGCGGCGGCTTTTCGGCGTCGACCACCTTCAGCAGCGCCGCGGCCGATGCCTCAGGATTACCCGGGCTGGCCCACCGCTTGCTGCGCTCGGCCTGCACGGCGGCGCGAACCTCGTCGTACGCCGGCAGCGGGTCGGCGTGCTTGGCCGAATCCCCGGCCCAGTCGGTGTCGAAACCGCCCGGCTCGATCAGCGTGACGTGCACGCCGAACGGGGCGACCTCTTGCGCCAGCGCCTGCGAAAAGCCCTCCAGCGCCCACTTCGACGCGTGGTAGATGCCGACCAACGGGAACGCCGTGATGCCACCGATCGAGGACACCTGGATGATGTGGCCGCTGCCCTGATCGCGCAGGTATGGCAGCGCGGCCTGGGTGATCCACAGCGCCCCAAAGACGTTCGTCTCGATCTGATCGCGCGCGTCGCTCTCGGAGAGCTCCTCGACGAACCCGAACTGCCCGTAGCCGGCATTGTTCACAACGATGTCCAGACGCCCGAAGTGGTCGTGCGCCCGCTTGACCGCGGCGAAGTCGGCGTCCCGATCGGTGACGTCCAACCGGATCGGCAACAGCCTCTCGCCATATTGTTCGACCAAGTCGTCCAGCGATGCCGTGTTGCGCGCCGTCGCGGCCACCTTGTCGCCGCGCTCCAGCGCCGCTATTGCCCACGCCCGTCCGAAACCCCGCGATGTACCGGTGATAAACCAAACTTTTTCAGTCACGCACTGCTACAACGCCGATGTGGCCTTCTCATTCCCGGCAGGTAGCGTTTCCATCGTGAGTCGCGCGGCGTTGGACAAGGACCCCCGGGACGTCGCGTCGATGTTCGACGGCGTCGCCCGCCGGTATGACGTGACCAACACCGTGCTGTCGCTGGGCCAGGACCGCTACTGGCGGCAGGCCACCCGGTCGGCGCTGTCGATCGGACCGGGCCAGAAGGTGTTGGACCTGGCCGCGGGAACCGCGGTGTCCACCGTCGAACTGGAGAAGTCGGGGGCGTGGTGCGTGGCGGCCGATTTCTCGGTCGGCATGCTCGCGGCGGGCGCCGCCCGCAGGGTGCCGAAGGTGGCCGCCGACGCCACCCGGCTGCCGTTCGGCGACGGTGTATTCGACGCTGTCACAATCAGTTTCGGGCTGCGCAACGTCGTCGACCCGCAGGCGGCGCTGCGCGAGATGGCGCGCGTCACCCGGCCGGGGGGCCGGTTGGTGGTGTGCGAATTCTCCACGCCCACCAACGCGCTGTTCGCCACCGCCTACAAGGAGTACTTGATGCGGGCGCTGCCCCGGGTGGCGCGCGCGGTGTCCAGCAACCCCGACGCCTACGTCTACCTCGCGGAGTCGATCAGGGCATGGCCCGACCAGACGAGATTGGCGCACGACATTTCACGGGCCGGCTGGGCCGCGGTGCGATGGCGCAACCTGACCGGCGGCATCGTCGCCCTGCACGCGGCCTACAAGCCGCTGCGTTGAGAACTGCTTAGTGAGTGCCGGCGCGCTGCACGAACCCGATCTGGTCCGGGCAGTAGTGGTCGACAGCGGCGCCGAGGAACTGGAACGCCTGGCCCTGGGTGGTGCCGCGCGGCAGGTTGTGCTGAATGAAGTTCGCCGACTTGTACGGGTCACCGTCCACGCCGCGGCCGATGCGGTCGCAGGTGATCTTGCCCAGCCACGCGAGCTGATCCTGTGGCTGGTAGATGCCGAACCCGTTGACGGTGTTCTTGAACGGCGCGTCGTAGTCGTTGGACGGCGGCGGCGAGGCCAGCGCCGGCGCGGCCAGCGCAATGGCGGCGGCGGCCAGGCCGCCAATAGTAGCCAGCTTCGTTCCCTTCATTAGCCGGACTATACACCTCTCATCTGGGGCGCGGGGAAAAACAGCAGGCCGGACGGGGTAGGGCTCAGCTGAACGGCACCCGGCGATCGAGCAGCCGGGACAGCCGCCCGCCGCCCCGCCAGGCCCGTGCCACCCAGTCCGCGTCCTCGTCGGTCACCAGGTTGGCCATCACCCGCACGGCGATCGTCATCAGCCTGGGGGAGCGCATCGCGACGGGACCGGTCGCGGGTAGGAACCGCTGAAAGGTCAGCAGCAGGGCCAGCCGGCGCGCGACCGAGAACCCCCGGCCATAATGCTGTTGCAGCAGCGACGGCCACACGTGCGACAGGTCGCGACAGTCCAGCAGCTCGGCGGCCAGCCGGCCCGTCTCCATCCCATAGTCGATGCCCTCGCCGTTCAGCGGGTTGACGCAGGCCGCCGCGTCGCCGATCAGCATCCAGTTGGGCCCGGCCACCCCGGACACCGCGCCGCCCATCGGCAGCAGCGCCGACGACACGGCCCGCGGCGCCCCGGTAAAGCCCCACTCGTCCCGGCGCAGGTCGGTGTAGTAGTTGATCAGCGGTCGCAACGCCAGGTCGGCCGGCCGCTTGGACGTCGACAACGCCCCGACGCCGATGTTCACCTCGCCGTTGCCGAGCGGGAAGATCCAGCCGTACCCGGGCAGCACCGCACCGTCCGGGGAGCGCAGCTCCAGGTGCGACGTCAGCCACGGGTCGTCGGCGCGCGGGGTGGTCAGGTACCCGCGGGCGGCGACCCCGTACACCGTCTCCTGATGCCAACGCCGGCCCAGCTTGCGGCCCAGCGAGGACCGGGCCCCGTCGGCCACGATCAACTGCCGGCAACCCACCTCGGTGCCGTCGGCCAGCGTCAGCGACACCACCCGCCGGGACGAATCATGATGAACCGCAACCGCTTTCGTGCCGAGCATCATCCGCGCGCCGGACTCCTCGGCCACCTTGCGGATTCGGTCGTCCAGCTCGAGTCGGGCCACCGCGCTGCCGGTCGAGGGAAACGACGGGCCCGGCCAGCCGACCTCCACCTCGCCGCCGAACCCGCTCATCCGCAGGCCCCGGTGCCGGATTCGGTTGTCCAGCCAGTCGCCCAGGCCGAGGCGCTCGCACTCGGCGACCGCGCGCGGGGTCAACCCGTCCCCGCACGCCTTGTCGCGGGGGAAGCTGGCCGAATCGACGACCAGCACGTCGGTGCCCGCCCGCGCGGCCCACGCGGCGGCCGCCGAACCCGCGGGTCCGGCACCCACGACCACCACGTCGGCTCCGGTCAACACATCCACCAGTATGTTGGTCGCGTGAGGACTCCGGCGACGGTGGTGGCGGGCGTTGACTTCGGCGACGCCGCATTCGCGGCGACCGTGCGCGACGGCGTCGGGCGGGTCGAGCAGCTCATGGACACCGAGCTGCGCGGCGCCGACGACGTGATGATCGACTCGCTGACGCACCTGTTCAAGGCCGGGGGCAAGCGATTCCGCCCGCTGTTCACCGTGCTGTCCGCGCAGTTGGGGCCGAACCCCGACGCGCACGAGGTGACCATCGCGGGCGCGGTCATCGAGCTGGTGCACCTGGCCACGCTCTACCACGACGACGTGATGGACGAGGCCGAGGTGCGCCGGGGCGCGCCCACCGCGAACGTCCGCTGGGGCAACAACGTCGCGATCCTGGCCGGCGACTACCTGTTTGCCACCGCGTCGCGCCTGGTCTCGCGGCTGGGCCCGGAGGCGGTGCGGCTGATCGCCGAGACCTTCGCCCAACTGGTGACCGGGCAGATGCGGGAGACCCGCGGCCTGACGGGAGCCGCCGAGGGGGCGGACCCGATCGAGCACTACCTGAAGGTGGTGTACGAGAAAACCGCCTGCCTGATCGCCGCGGCGGGCCGGTTCGGGGCCATGTTCTCGGGCGCCGACGGCGAGCAGGTCGAGCGGCTCAGCCGCCTCGGCGGCATCGTCGGCACCGCCTTCCAGATCTCCGACGACATCATCGACATCGACAGCGACTCGCACGAGTCGGGCAAGCTGCCCGGCACCGACGTGCGCGAAGGCGTGCACACCCTGCCCATGCTCTACGCCCTGCGCGAAACCGGGCCCGACGCGGCGCGGCTGCGCGAGCTGCTGGCCGGGCCCATCGAGGACGACGACGCGGTGACCGAGGCGCTCGCGCTGTTGCGGGCCTCCCCGGGGATGGCGAAGGCCAAGGAAACGTTGGCCGGGTACGCCGCGCAGGCCCGCGACGAGCTGGCCCTTTTGCCCGACCTGCCCGGTCGGCGGGCGCTGCAGACGCTGGTCGACTACACCATCAGCCGGCACGGCTAGCGCGTCGGGGGAACCTTGGCCGCCGTTTCAGGCGTTCAATGAGCGATAGTTGATGCTCCAAGGAGGACACCGATGACCTGGCATCCCCATGCCAACTGGCTGAAGACCTTCGCCTTGTTGGTCGGTATGTCCGCGTTGATCGTGTTTGTGGGCTCGCTGTTCGGCAGGACGGCGATGTTCCTGGCGGTGCTGTTCGCCGTCGGGATGAACATCTACACGTACTACAACAGCGACAAGCTTGCGCTGCGGGCGATGCACGCGCAGCCGGTGTCGGAGCTGCAGGCGCCGGTGATGTACCGGATCGTGCGCGAGCTCGCCACCGCCGCGCACCAGCCGATGCCGCGGCTCTACATCAGCGACACCAACGCGCCCAACGCCTTCGCGACCGGGCGCAACCCACGCAACGCCGCGGTGTGTTGCACCACCGGCATTTTGGGGATCCTCAACGAGCGCGAGCTGCGCGCGGTGCTGGGACACGAGCTGTCGCACGTTTACAACCGCGACATCCTCATTTCGTGCATCGCCGGCGCGATGGCGTCGATCATCACCGCCCTGTCCTACATGGCGATGTTCCTCGGCGGCGACCGCGACGACGAGGGCAATCCCTTTGCGCTGCTGTTTGTTTCGCTGCTGGGCCCGATCGCGGCGACCGTGGTGCGGCTGGCGGTGTCCCGGTCCCGGGAGTATCAGGCGGACGAGTCGGGCGCGGCGTTGACCGGCGATCCGCTGGCCCTGGCGTCGGCCCTGCGCAAGATCTCCGGCGGTGTGCAGGCCGCCCCGCTGCCCCCGGAGCCGCAGCTGGCCAGCCAGGCGCACCTGATGATCGCCAACCCGTTCCGTGCGGGTGAGCGAATCGGCTCGCTGTTCTCGACGCACCCGCCGATCGAGGACCGCATCCGCCGGCTGGAGGCGATGGCGCGGGGTTGATATTGCCCGCGCTCACCCCCAATCACGCGGCCGCCTCGGGCCTTTCGGTTTCCACCAGCTCACCCTCGGCCTTGCGCGGCGAGTGACCCGTCTCGAGCGCGCCCTGGATGCGGACCGTGCCGCCGTTGGCCTCGTGCTGGCGTTGCCAGTCGCTGATCGTCTGGTGTGCCGCGTGATCCAGGTAGTGCACCGAAACATGCACGGTGACAACGGTTCCGGCCGGAATGGACGTCAGCACCCGCGTCAGGCGCGGGAGCGCCAGGAACGTGCACGCGGCGCCCTCGATGGTCACCTCCCACTCGTCGTCGACCGGCTTGGCCTCGACCTTGGCCCGGATCACCCGCCACCCGGTCAGCGCGATGGCCAGCGCGAGCCCGATCAGCACCCCGTGCAGCAGATTGAGGAAGACGACGCTGACGGCGGTGACGACGTACACGGCGAGATCGCCGTGCTTCGAGGCGGTTTCGATGTGGGCGGGCTTGAGCAGCTGGACGCCGATGACGATGAGCAGCCCGGCCAGCGCCGCCGTCGGGATCTCCTCGACCAACTCCGCGAACGGGACGGTGAACAGCAGGATCCACACGCCGTGCATGAATGCCGAGGCGCGCGATTTGGCGCCCGCGTTGACGTTGGTCGAGCTGCGGACGATTACGCCGGTGACCGGCAGCCCGCCGATCGCCCCCGACACGATGTTGGCCGCGCCCTGGCCCACCAGCTCACGGTTGAAGTCGGTGCGCGGCCCGTTGTGCATCCGGTCGACCGACACCGCCGACAGCAGGCTCTCGACGCTGGCGATCAGCGCGACGGTGATCACCCCGATGGCCACCGCGCCCCAGTTGTCGTGCGGAATGTCGGGCAGCTGCAGCGCATCCAGCGGCGAGCCGTCGAGATCGATCCGTCGCACGTGGAACGGGAAGACGACGGACACGAGCGTCACGACGACGATGGCGACCAGGGGGCCCGGGACCCGGCGCACCTTGGCCGGAACCCAGCGCCAGGCGACCAGGATGGCGATCACCAGCACGCCGAGGATGACCCCGGGCCGGTGCGAGTCGATGATCTGTCCCGGCAGCCCGATCAGGTTGTGCCAGGCCGTGCTCTTGGATTTCCCGCCCAGCAGCACGTGCGCTTGCTGCAGCGCGATCGTGATGCCGATGCCGGCCAGCATCGCGTGCACCACCACCGGCGAGATCGCCAGGGCCGCCCGCGCGACGCGGCTGAGCCCCAGCAGCACCTGCAGGACGCCGGCGGCCACGGTGATCAAACAGGTTACGCCCCAACCGAAGTCGGACACCAGGTCGGCCACGATCACCGTCAGCCCGGCCGCCGGCCCACTGACCTGTAGCGGCGACCCGCCGATCGCGCCGACCACGATCCCCCCGACGATCGCGGCGATCAGGCCGGCGAGCACCGGTGCGTTGGAAGCGATCGCGATCCCCAGCGACAGCGGGAGCGCGACCAGGAAGACGACGAGAGACGAGGGCAGGTCGTGGCGGATGATCGATCGCACCCGCTCTTTCCGCGAGTTGGTGCCCTGATCCTGAGGTTTATCGCCGAGCTTTTCGATGTTTCGCATCGGTCTCGTCCCTCGTTAGGAGTTAGCGGGGGATGCTCCGAGATCCGCCCCGTATTGCGTTGTATTACGTCGGCGTAACACCTTGGCGCACAGTAGGTTACGACCCGGCCGGACCCACAGGAACATGGCCGGGAACCCCTGGCTGCCTGATTGACGGTATTTTGCTGGCAAACCGAGGGTCAAGCGGACGGGCCGGGCCCATAGAGAATGCAAAGATTTGAATTTGGCCGGCGCCAGATGGCCAAGTCAGAAACCCGAGCCGTGCACCTCGTGTCCGGGCATCTCGACCATCAGGCCGCGGTAGGCGTCCTCGACCGTCGAACCGTGGTTGATCACCGCGTCGACTTCGCGGGCGATCGGCATGTTCAGGCCGAACTCGTTGGCGAACTCCATGATCACGCTGGCGGCTTTGACGCCCTCGGCGACCTGGTTCATCGAGGCGATGATCTCGTCGATCGGCTTGCCGGCGCCCAGTTGCTCGCCCACGTGGCGGTTGCGGCTGCGCTGGCTGGTGCACGTCACGATGAGGTCTCCCAGGCCGGCCAGGCCGGGGAAGGTATCGGGATTGCCGCCCACGGCCACACCCAGCTTCGTCATCTCGCGCAGCGCGCGGGCGATCACCAGCGCGCGGGTGTTCTCCCCGATCCCCAGCGAGTAGCCCATTCCCACCGAGATGGCATAGACGTTCTTCAGCGCCCCGGCCATCTCCACCCCGATGACGTCGTCGGTGGTGTACACCCGGAAGCGCCGGGTGCGAAACAGCCCGGACAGCCGGGTCGCCAGATGCTGGTCGGGCATGGCCAGCACCGCCGCGGCGGCGTAGCCCTCGCCGACCTCGCGGGCGATGTTCGGTCCCGCCAGGATGCCCGCCGGATGACCCGGCAAGACCTCCTCGATGATCTGCGACATCCGCATGTTGGTGCCCTGCTCGAGCCCCTTGACCAGCGACACCACCGGCACCCAGGGCCGCAGTTCCTTGGCCAGCTCGGTCAGCACCCCCCGGAACCCGTGTGAGGGCACGCCCATGACCACGACGTCGGCGCAGCTCGCCGCCTCGGCGAAGTCGGTGGTGGCGCGCAGGGTGTCGCTCAGCACCGCCTCGTCGCCGAGATAGCGGCTGTTGCGGTGATTCTCGTTGATGTCCTTGGCGGTCTCCTCCGAGCGCACCCATTGCAGCGTCGGCCCTCGTCGCGCGCAGATGGAGGCCACCGTGGTACCCCAGGAACCGCCACCGAGGACAACGACCTTGGGTTCGCGCATCTGTGCTGCCATGGCGATCAGCGTATTGCCGTCACCGGACATTTAGTAGGAGTTCACGAAGTTCCGCCGGCAGCCGCATGGCGCTCAGCCCGCCAGGGGTGCGCGCTCGGCGACCCGGCCGAACACCATGGCCTCCTCGATGCGGTCGAAGCGGTAGTCGATGGCGTCGGCGAGATAGTTCTGCCGCACGTTCCACGGCCGCTTGGTTCCCGATTTCGGCAGCGCATGCACCGACCGCAACACGTAGCCGGCGTTGATGTCCCAGGACGGCTTCTCGGCCATCGGCTCGTTGCCGCGATGCGGGTAGGCGTGCGTGTAGCCGTGAGCGGCCATGTGCGCCAGCAGCTTTGCCGTTGCCCGGGCGGTGATGTCGGCGCGCAGCGTCCACGATGCGTTCGTGTAGCCGACACACCAGAACAGGTTGGGCACGTCCTCGAGCATGTGTGCCTTGTAGACGAAGCGGTCGTTGGTCTTGATCTCGTTGCCGTCCAGGCTGATTGCCGTCCCGCCCAGCGCCTGCAGCTGCAGCCCGGTGGCGGTGACGATGATGTCGGCGTCGAGGCGTCCGCCGGACTTGAGCGCGATGCCGGTGGCGTCGAAGTGGTCGATGTGGTCGGTGACCACCTCGGCTCGGCCGGCGGCGATGGCGTTGTACAGGTCGGCGTCCGGGATCAGGCACATCCGCTGGTCCCACGGGTTGTAGCGCGGCTTGAAGTGGGTGTCGACGTCGTAGCCGTCGGGCAGGCTGCTGATCGCCTTGCGCCGCAGTAGCCAGCGCACGAGGCCCGGCGCCTTGCGGGACAGGGCGAAGAACACCGCTTCGGTCAGCGCGCTGTACATCCGCACCACCAGGTGAGCGGGCTTGCGCGGCAACACCTTACGGGCGACGGCCGCGACCTTGCCGTACTTGGACGCCGAGATGAGATACGTCGGCGAGCGTTGCAGCATGGTCACTTTGGCGGCCCGGTCCGACAGCGACGGCAGCAGCGTGACCGCGGTGGCCCCGCTGCCGATCACCACGACCTGCTTGCCGGTGTAGTCGAGGTCTTCGGGCCAGTGCTGCGGATGCACCACGGTGCCCCCGAACGCCTCGATGCCGGGGAAGTCGGGGGTGTAGCCCTCGTCGTAGTTGTAGTAGCCGCTGCCGAAGAACAGGAACCGGCCGCGGTACAGCTTCCGCGCGCCGTCCTGCTCGACGGTCACCGTCCAGGTGTCGGTGGACGAATCCCAGTCGGCCGAACGGACGTAGCTGTCGAACCGGATGTGGCGATCGATGCCGTACTTGCGCGCCGTGGCGGCCAGGTACTCGCGGATGTGGACGCCGTCGGCCACCCCCTCCTTGCGGGTCCACGGCTCGAACGGGAAGGACAGGGTGAAGATGCTGCTGTCCGAGCGAACCCCGGGGTAGCGGAACAGGTCCCACGTACCGCCGATTCGCGCGCGCCGCTCCAGGATCGTGTAGGTCAGCTGCGGGTTGCGCTCGCCGATCCGATAGGCCGCGTCGATGCCGGAGATGCCGGCGCCGACGATGATGACGTCGGAGTAATCGGCTTCGCTAGGGGTCATCGTGAACCTCGCTCACATCGTGGACTGGTCACCAGATTAGGCACCCACCGGTTGGCCGGGCCAGGAATCCCTATGCCGGCTCCATCAGCACGTCGACGTGCAGCGGCGCGCATCGGTCGATCAGCCAGAGCTGGTCGGCGGGGCTGGCGAAGATCCGCGCGTGCGTCGGATCCTGATCGAAGGCCGCAGCGCACCTGTCGCCGAAGAAGACGTAGGCCTTGGAGTCGTTGCACTGCCGCGACATCCACACCAGCCCGTCCAGCCCGGCGCCGTGCGCCGCTTCGGCCCAGCGCACGGTTGTGGCGTAGCTGGAGGCCGGGCTCGCCGTGAGCTCGGCGGCGGTCACCTTGAGGCGCCGGAGCCCGGTGCCGTGCAGCACGCCCAGGCGCACGGATCGGGTGACCTTGAGGCGGACCAGCACCTTGTCGGCGTATTGGTCGTAGGGCAGCAGCCCGCCCTCGGCCGGGATGTCGTGCAGCAGCGTCTCGGCGATGGCCGCGTCCTCGGTGTCGGCGGCGTACATGATCGGCACCACGGGGTCGCCGAAGAAGCCGAAGCGGGTGCGCGCGCCGATCCCGGGATTGAAGTCGGTGGCGGTGCGCGTCGCCGAGAGCACGCGGTGGAGCAGGTGGCCCGTCGGCAGGGTGGCGGTGGCCGGGTCGAACGGGTCGGGTGGTCGTTTCACCACGAAACGGCCATGGCCTCCGCGGCGACCGCGACGACGCGGTCCGGATCGGTGCCGAGGCGGTCGACGGGACGCTCGGAGTCCAGATAGGTGGTGGGGGAGCACAGCCACTGCACCAGGCCGGCCTCCGACCAGCCGCTGTCCTCGGCGACCTCGCGCAGCCGGGCGATGACCGGTAACGGCTTGCCGTCCGGGCCGAACTGGAACCCGGGGTAGGCCAGGTAGGTGCCGCGCCGCACCGCGACCAACGCCCCGTTGCGGTGCGCGGTGGTGGCCAGGTTGCGCGGCGCGCTGGACCGCGACCCCATCCGCTTGCCGGCGTCGGTGCTGCTCAGCATCCCGAACTCGTCCTCGATGCGGGCGTACAAATTCTGCTCGGCCTGCACCGCGCGCGCCACGGCGGGCTCGGTGTAGACCGCGACCGACGCCAGCGCGTCGCCCACGGCGCGGGCGCTCTCGCGCAGGCGCTCGTGCGCGGTGGCCAGCTCGGCGACGGTGGTCATGGGATTCGCTCCAAAGTTCGGTTCGTGCAGTTCATTCTACTGCACGAACCGAACGTATGGGGCTAGCGGTAGTTGACGAACTGCAGCGCGACGTCCAGGTCGGCCTGCTTGAGCAGCGCCTGGACGGCCTGCAGGTCGTCGCGCTTTTTGCTGCTGACGCGAATCTCGTCGCCCTGGATCTGGGTCTTGACGGATTTGGGACCCTCGTCGCGGATCAGCTTGGTGATCTTCTTGGCGTTCTCGCTGGTGATGCCCTGCTTGATGGTGCCGTTGACCTTGTAGGTCTTGCCGGACGCCTGTGGCTCGCCGGCGTCGAAGGCCTTCATCGAGATGTCGCGCCGGATCAGCTTCTCCTTGAAGACGTCGACGGCGGCCTTCACGCGCTCCTCGGTGGACGACGTCAGCTCGATCGCCTCGTCGCCCTTCCACGCGATGGTGGTGTCGGTGCCGCGGAAGTCGAAGCGAGTGGCCAGCTCCTTGGCGGCCTGGTTGAGTGCGTTGTCGACCTCTTGGCGCTCGACTTTGCTGACAATGTCGAACGATGAGTCCGCCATTCGATCCGTCCCTTCATCCGGTGATGGCCGTTTGTGCTTTGTCTACCCCCTCGTTGTAACCTGTCTGGCGGCAGGTTGCCCGAGCGGCCAATGGGAGCGGACTGTAAATCCGTCGCGAAAGCTTCACAGGTTCGAATCCTGTACCTGCCACCAAGGTTCGCTAGAGCGGCGACACTTTCGACCCGTCGTCGATCCGCACGTCGCGGCCGGCGCCGGCCGACACGGTCGCCGCCTCGCCGCGGGCCAGCCCCACGGTCGCGACGATCACCAACACCGCGGCCACCGCGAGCACCACCCAGTCAAAGCCGTGGGCGTCCAACGTCTCGCCCAGCACGGTGATCCCCAGCACCGCGCCCACGATGGGCTTGGCCGCGATGATCGTCGGCAGCGAGGCCGTCAAAGCGCCTGCGCGGTAAGCCGATTGATGGATGATCATGCCGGCCACCGCGCAGAACACCCAGCCGTACACCTCGGGCCTGGTCCACAACTGTTCGGGGTTGTGTTCGATGATGTCGACAACGCCCTTCATCAGCACCGCGAACACCGCGAGCAGTGAACCGGCGACCGCCGCGAGCAACAGCGCGGCCACCGGGCGATCCGACCAGATCCGGGCGCCCACCATCGCCAACAACAGCGGCGGGGCCATCGCCACCGCGACGATCAGCCAGACCTGGGCCGCCGCGCGTTGCTGGCCGCCGGTCGGATCACCGACCGCGATGACGACCACCAACGCCGCGGTGAGTAACACCGCCCACGTCCACTCCCCGCGGGTGACCGGGTGGCGGCTCATCCGCGCATAGATCGGCAGGGCGAACAGCAACGAGGTCACCTGCAGCGACATCACGAGCAGCACCGAGCCCTTGTCCAGGGCCGCGGCCAGCAAAACGTAGCTGGCGATGTCGCCGAGTCCGCCCAGCAACCAACGCCTGTCGCGCAACAACATGCCGAACAGCGCCAGGTGACCGACCGGTTTGTCGGTGACCTCCTGCGCGGACCGCTGGCGGACCACGTTGCCGATCGCCGACGCCAGCGCGGCAAGGAGGGCAAGGATCGCCGCCATATCAGTGTCCGACATGGGTTACCTCCTCGCGTGGGCGTCGCTGCATGGATTTGCTCACCAATCTAGCCGGGCTACGGCGAACCGCCCGCCGAGCGCGTCATCAGAGCGGGAAAGCGGTGCTTGTGAGCCGCTCGGAAAGCTCCCACAGCGCCGTCGCCGTGCCCGCCCGCTTGGCCGGCCAGTTGCGCCACGTCGGCTGGGTGCGGCCATACAGGCCGAACCGCGGGCCGACGAAGGTGTCGCCCGGCAAATCCTGGGACACCGCGAACAGCGTCTGCCGGGCACCGAAGTCGGCGTCGGTGGACACGATGCGATCCACGGCCAACACCGCCGCGTCGCCGAATTTGCGGCCCGAGTTGCCCTGAAGGTTCGTGTGCGACCAGCCGGGATGGGCGGCCAGGGCGCGCAGCGCAGAACCGGCGGCCTCGAGGCGCCGCTGCAGTTCGCTGGTGAACAGCAGGTTGGCCAGCTTGGACTGGCTGTAGGCCAGCCACGCCGAATACGGGCGGGATTGAAAATTCAGGTCTTTGAGGCTGATGTAGCCGAAGTGGTGCATCAGCGAGGACACCGTCACCACCCGGTCGCCGAGCTTGGGCAGCAGCAGGTTGGTCAGCGCGAAGTGGCCCAGGTGATTGGTGCCGATCTGGCCCTCGAAGCCGTCGACGGTGACGGCGTGTTTGGTGGCCATGATGCCGGCGTTGTTCACCAGCACGTCAAGGGCGCCCATCTCGTCGGCGAAGCGCCGCACCGAACTGAGGTCCTGCAGGTCGAGTTGGCGCACCTCGACCTCACCGGTCATCCGTTCGGCCGCGGCCTTGCCCTTCTCGGTATTGCGCACCGCCAGGACGACGCGAGCGCCCACCCGTGCCAATTCGCGGGCGGTGGCCTCGCCCAGTCCGGCGTTGGCCCCGGTGATCACGACCGTGCGTCCGGCGAACGAGGGCAGATCTGCTGCGGTCCAACCAGGCATGGCAGCCACCCTAACGACGTGATCCCGCCCACCGGAACGCCGCAGGTATCGTGCGTGGGATGGCCGGCGGGATCCCATCTGAGCGGATGTACCTGGGGGTCATCGTCAATCCGCTCGCGCGCAGGAATCGCCGCGCGCGGGGCGACCGCGTGGCGGAATTGCGCCGCATCGTCGGCCCATGGGGCGAGGTTCACGAAACCTCCTCGATCGAGGACCTGGGCAAGACCCTGGACGAGCTGCGCCCGCGGGTCACTCACCTCGTCGGGGACGGCGGCGACGGCGCGCTGCACTGGTTGATCAACGAAATCGAGCGCGGGGAAAGCGATTCCGAGCGCTGGCCGACGTTCGTGCCCACCAACGGCGGCAGCGTCAACGCCGTCGCGCGCAAGGCGCGGGTGCGTGGCCGCCCCGACGCCATCGTCCGGGCGCTGGCCGCCGCCGCCGAGGCCCAAAGGCCGCCGGCCGAGCTGCACCTCGACACGTTGCGACTCGACGGCGAAACCGAGGACGGCGCCGCGTTCCATCGCCTGTGTTTCGGGCTGGCCGCAGGGGGAGTCGGAAACCGGTTCTACGACATGTATTACGGAAAAGCCGAACACGGCCGCGGCGAGGTTGTGAAGGTGATCGGCCGCTCGTTCCGCGACTATCTGGCGTCCAAGGTCGGCCGTTCGCCGGCCTCCAGTTACTCGTCGGTGCTGTTCACCCCGACGCGTGCGCGCGTGGTCATCGACGGCGAGGAGGTTCCGTCGCGGACGCACCGCGTGCTGCACGCGGGTGCGATCGACCTGCGAATCGGGGGGCCGTTCCGCCTTTTCCCGAAGGCCGAGAATCCCGGCGCGCTGCATTTTCAGGCCGGCGAAATCCGGCCCTCGAGGATCGTCGTGCAGCTGCCGGCGGCGCTCACCAACGGCACGCTGCGGGGCCCCGGCGTGCGCGACGTCAACGGTCGCGAAATGGTCATCGAGGCGGAGGGGGAGCCTCTTTCCCCGATCATCGACGGCGAACGGTTCGTCGGGGTCGTCCGGCTGGTGGCCCGCGCCGGCCCGCGGATCCGCGTCGCCCGGATCGGCTGAGTCCGTACCTCAGTAGTTCCGGAGCCGGGACCGCGAAATGGCGGTCTTGTAAACGGCTCAATACCCTTTGCGGTGCGGATACGAAATGACACAAGAAACACCTAGCGGCAAAAGGATAGCCATTCATGATTATCGCAATTGCGTAAGTCAGTATCCACGCCTTTGAGGAGGCAGCCCGCAGGGAAATCCCAGGTGATAGGCGTAACTGAGATACTGAAGTCCGTAGTTGCTGAGCTGGCGAGTGCCCATTCGCGGCGGTGGATTGGCCAATGCTGTGAAATTAATGTGTCATGCCGGAAAATGCCGCTCCTCGCTTTGCTTGGCGGCCATCTGCGGCGCTACATTGGGCGTTATCAATTGATACGAAACTTCTTATGGCTCATAGTGGACCCGGAAGGGGGTGGCTCCTGCCATGGAGACGCTCATTGATCACCTGCACATGCGGGAAACCCAGACACCAGACAAGACCCTCTTCCGCTTCCTCGACGACGAGGGCCGCGAGCAGGAGCACTACACCTACCGCGGCTTCGCGGAGCGCACGCGGGAACTGGCCGCCTACCTGTCGACGGAAGCCGGTCTGCGCCAGGGCGATCGCGCGCTGCTGGTCTACCCGCCCGGCCTGGAAATGATCGCGGCGTTCTACGCCTGCGCCCGCATCGGGGTGATCGCCGTGCCGGTCAGCCCCCCGCTGCCGATGTCGTTCGAGTCGGGATTGGCCAAACTCGCCTTCATCGCGCGGGACTGCCAGGCCAAGGCGGTGTTGTCGACCAAGCAGTTCGAGTACGACTACCGCTTGCTGCTCAACCACTTCGACGGCGGGTCGGCCTGGCCGGAGGCCCAGCGGCCACCGGAACTTCCCTGGTTCGGCACCGACGGCACGCAGGAGTTCGGCGGCGCCCATGTCCCGGACACGCCCGGGCCGGTGCTCTTCCTGCAGTACACCTCCGGGTCGACCAGCGATCCCAAGGGCGTGGTCGTCAGCCACGCCAACGTGATCGCCAACGCCTCGGCGTTCAAGGGCGGCGAGGTGCTGGTCAGCTGGCTGCCGCAACACCATGACATGGGCCTGATCTCCGCCTACCTGTTCATCCTGCTGGTCGGCGGCACCACGCACGCGATGTCGCCGCTGGACTTCCTGAAGCGGCCGTCGGCGTGGCTGCGGCTCATCAGCGACGTGCGCGCCACCCACACGCCGGTGCCCAACTTCGCCCTCGAGTACTGCCTGCGCGAGGACAAGCTGCCCACCTCCGAGCTGGCCGGGGTCGACCTGAGCAGCCTGGAGAGCATCGTCGTTGGCGCAGAGCCGTTGCGCGCCAGCACTTTTGCGCGGTTCCGGGAGCGTTTTGCGCCCTACGGCCTGGAGCCCAACGCGCTCACCGGCGCCTACGGCATGGCCGAGAACACCCTGATCGTATCGCTTCGCGGACGCCAGACCCTGGCGCTGAACAAGCGCGCGCTGGAGCGCAACCTGGCGCGGGTCGAAAAGGCGCAGCCGGAGAACAGCAACCAGGCGCCGGTGGTGAGCTGCGGCAAGCCCATCGACGGCAACGTGGTGCGAATCGTGGATCCGGAATCCGGGCAGGCCCTCGGCGAGGGCCGGGTCGGCGAGGTTTGGCTGGACGGACCGTCCAAGGGCGGCGGCTACTGGAACCGCCCCGAGCTGACCGCGGAGGCGTTCGCGGCCCGCATCCCCGGCGACAGCGAGCACAGCTATCTGCGCACCGGCGACCTCGGATTCCTTTACGAGGGCGAGCTTTTCGTCTGCGGCCGCAGCAAGGACCTCATCATCGTGCGCGGCGTCAACTGCTACCCGTCGGACATCGAGGCCATCGTCGAGCGGTCGGCCCCGCAGGTCCGCGGCGGCTGCGTCGCCGCCTTCGCGGTGGAGCGCGACGATTCCGAGGTGCTGACCGTGGTGGCCGAGGTGCGCGACCCCGACGCGCTGCCGGACGGCAAGGCGCTGGCGCGCGCCATCCGCCGGCACGGCCACATCGACCCGCACACCATCGCGTTCGTGCCGCCGCACACCATTCCCAAAACCACCTCGGGGAAGATCAGGCGATCCTCGACCCGGCAGCTCTGGGTGGGCGGCGAGCTACCCGTGCTGGCGACCTACACGCACCCGACGCACGACGGATCCGAGCTCACCGGGGGCCCGCTGGACCGGTTCCGCACGCTGATCGAGAGCTACGACCTCACCGGCGACGAGGACTGCTCCTTCGCCGACCTCGGCATCGACTCGCTCGCGCTCGCCGAGTTGCGCGCCGACCTGCAGGCGCTGCTGGAAGAGCACGGCGCCGGGGAGCTGGCCGAGGAGGTGAACACCCGCCTGCTGCAGCGGCTGACGGTCGCCGAGTTCTTCGCGCTCATGCGGCAGTTCGGTGCGGGCTCGGGGCAGCCGCTGGACGCGCTGCGTCAGGCGCTGGACAAGATTTCGGCCGAGTACGAGGCGTACGAGACGGCGCGGATGCGGGCCGACGCGCGGCTTCCCCTGCCCGCGCTGCCGCCTTCGCGGCCGGGCGCGCCCACCGACATCCTGCTGACGGGTGCGACCGGTTTCCTGGGGCCGTTCCTGGTCGCCAGCCTGCTCGGCCGAACGCCGTTCACCGTCCACGCGTTGATTCGCGCCACGGACTCCGCGCACGGGCTGGACCGCATAGTCGCGTCGCTGCGCAAGGCCAAGTTGTGGTCACCGGCGCTGGAGGCCGAGGTTCGGCGGCGGGTGCGCGTCGTCTGCGGCGACCTGGCCGAGCCACAGCTGGGCCTCGGCGAGGAAGGTTTCCAGCGACTTGCCGAGACCGTCGACGCCGTTGTCCACAACGGCGCCCTGGTCAACTACGTCAGGACCTACGACGCCCTGCGACCCGCCAACGTGATCGGCACGCACGAGCTGCTGCGCCTGGCAATGACCGCCCACCGCAAGGCATTTCACCTCGTCTCCAGCACCTTCATCTACGGCTGGAGCGTGAAGCCGGTGGTCGGCGAGTCCGACGCGAACCTGGAGATGAACGCCCTGGACTTCGGCTACTCGCAGACCAAGTGGGTGGCCGAGCAGCTGGCGTTCGCCGCCCAGCGCCAGGGGCTCGACGTGCGCATCTTCCGGCCGTCGCTGATCTCACCGACCGGGGCGGGCTTCGGCAGCGGTGACGACATCCTGGTGCGCACGGTGGCGTTCATGATCGAGCACGGCGTCGCCGCCAACGCGCTCAACCAGCTCAGCCTGCTGCCGGCGGACCTCATCGCCGATCACATCGTCGCGCTGATGGGCTTGCCGAGGGACGACACGGTCTACGGCAATGTTTTCAATATGACCGCGGACGACTACTACAACATGACCGACATCACCAGGGTCTTGTCCGAGCGCTACGGCTACCGCTTCGAATACCACGACATCTCGTCCTTCGCCGCCGAGATGAACCGCCGGTGCACGCCGCGCGACCCGATCTACCCGCTGGTCGACTTCCTCACCCGCTCGGCGGACAAGATCGCGGCGATGCGGGACAAGCGCTACGGCAACAGCCAGTACCAACGCGCGCGCGAGCTGGCCACGGTCCGCCTGCGTGAGCCGGCGCTCACCGAGACCGTGGAGAATCTCGTCCGGTTCTTGCGCAGTGAGCGCCTGATCACCGAGGCTGAGGCCGAGGCGCAACGCAGCGCGTAGCTGAGGGGGTAAAACCATGTTCACCGTCGACGACCAGGCGACCGGTCCGCATGACGCCGCGCTCGACCACGAGCGCATCGTCCTGCAGGCCCGTGACGTCGACTTCGACTGGGCGCAACTGTCGTTCTATTACGTGCCCAACGAGCCCTTCACCACCCACTTCTGCAACGTGCTGCACCTGCTGCTGCCCGCCGGCGAGGAGTTCATCGTCGACGCGTTCAAGAACGCGTTGCCGCTGATCAAGGACGATCAGCTGCGGCTGGACGTGCAGGGCTTCATCAGCCAGGAGGCCATGCACTCCCAGGCCCATTCCGGGGTGCTGGACCACTTCGCGGCCAAGGGCGTCGACGTCACGCCCTTCACCGACCAGATGGCCTGGCTGTTCTCGCAACTCATCGGCGACCGGCCGGGGTGGGGGTGGCGGCGACGGCAGAGCTGGCTGCTCGAGCGGGTGTCGATGGTGGCGGCGCTCGAGCACTACACCGCGATCCTGGGCGAGTGGATTCTCGACACCCCGCAGCACGACGCGTTCGGCACCGACCCGGTGATGCTGGACCTGCTGCGCTGGCACGGCGCCGAAGAGGTCGAGCACAAGGCCGTCGCGTTCGACACCATGAAGCACCTGCGCGCCGGGTACTGGCGCCAGGTGCGCACCCAGTTGCTGATCACGCCGGCGCTGCTGTGGCTGTTCGTCCGCGGCGTGCGGTTCATGTACTCGGTCGACCCGTATCTGCCGCCGGGCACCAAACCGCGCTGGCGCGACTACTTCAGCGCGGCGCGGCGGGGCCTGGTGCCCGGGCCCTTCCAGTTCCTGCGGGTCATCGGCGCCTACTACACGCCGAGCTTCCACCCGTCCAAACTGGGCGGGGTGGGCCGCGCGGTCGACTACCTGGCCCGATCACCGGCAGCCCGCGCCGCGCACTGAGCATCGGAGAGTACGCACGAATGACTCAGCCCACCAACGTAATCGCCTCCGACGGCGTGTCCCTGGCCGTCCACGCCCACTCGGAGCTCGATCGGGGGCGCCCGACGATCCTGGCGATCCACGGCTACCCGGATAACCACCACGTGTGGGACGGCGTCGCCGACGCGCTCGGCGACCGCTACAACTTCGTGGCCGTCGACGTGCGGGGCGCCGGTGAATCGTCGCGGCCGAGGCGCCGCGCGGGATACCGCCTGCCGCAACTGGTTTCGGATATCGGCGCGGTGATCGACAGCCTCGGGGTGGACCAGGTTCACCTGATCGCGCACGACTGGGGGTCGATCCAGGCCTGGGCGGCGGTCACCGATGACGCGGTGATGGGCAGGGTCGCCTCGTTCACGTCGATCTCGGGGCCGCACCTGAACTATGCGGGCAAGTTCCTGCGGTCCGCCCGCACGCCCCGCGGCGTGTTCGATGTGCTCAAGCAGGCGTTGGCGTCGTCGTACATCTGGTTCTTCCTGTGCCCGGGGGTGCCCGAGGTGGCGATCTGGACCCGGGCCAGCGTCACGGTTTTCGCCGGGGTCGAACTCATCGGCCGGCCACGTCGGACCGACCGACGGCGCGCGGCGACCACCCGGTCGACCCGCGACTACGTCAACGGGCTGAACCTGTACCGCGCCAACATGCCCGGGCCGTTCCTGGCGCCCGGGAAGGAGCTGCCGCAGACCAAGGTCCCCGTGCAGGTGTTGGTGGCGCGCAGGGACTATTTCGTCTCCCCGCCCCTGCAGCGGTTCACCGGCTCGATACCGCCCCACGGTCGGGTCGTCGACATCGAGGGTGGCCACTGGGTGGTGTCCTCGCACCCCGACGTCATCGCCGGGCTCACGGCCGAGTGGGTCGACCAGAACACCGTTGGCGTAGGAAAGTAGCTGTGGCACAGGCGATTTGGAGTAGCAGACCCGCCGACCTGTACGGCCGGCCCAGGCGCGATCGCCTCTACACTGCGCTGTGGGGGGTGGGCACCCTCTTCGGCGGCTTGGCCTCGGCCTCGCGGTGGAGCCCGTCGCGGGTGCTGCCGGTGCGGCGGACCACCACCGCGGTGGTCACCAAGCGTGAAGTCCTCACGCCCGACGTGGTCGCCCTGACGCTCGCCGACCCGCAAGGCGGGTTGCTGCCGTCCTGGACCCCGGGCGCGCACATCGACGTCCGGCTGGCTTCGGGCCGCCGCCGCCAGTACTCACTGTGCGGTTCGCCGGGACGGCGCACCGACTACCGCATCGCGGTGCGCCGGATCGCCGACGGCGGTGGCGGCTCGATCGAAGTGCACGACACCTTCGCCGTCGGCGACGCGATCGAGTTCGAGGGCCCCCGCAACGCGTTCTATCTCGTCACCGACGAGCGCGAGGTGCTGTTCGTGATCGGCGGCATCGGTGTGACACCGATCCTGCCCATGATTCGACTCGCCCAGCAGCACGGAATCGATTGGCGCGCCGTGTATGCCGGGCGGAGCCGGGAGTACATGCCGCTGCTCGACGAGCTGCTGGCGGTGGCGCCCGAGCGGGTCACGGTGTGGGCCGACGACGAGCGCGGCCGCATCCCCGCCGCGTCGGAACTGCTCGCCGGCGCGGGTCCGACGACGGCCGTCTACGTGTGCGGCCCGACCGCCATGCTCGAGTCGGTGCGCGTGCTGCGCGACCAACACGCCGACGCGCCACTGCATTACGAACGGTTCGGGCCGCCGCCCGTCGTCGACGGTGTCCCGTTCGAGCTCGAACTCGCCCGTTCGCGGCGGGTGCTCGCCGTCCCGGCGAACCGGTCGGCGCTGGACGTGATGCGCGACGGCGACCCGACGACGGCGTACTCGTGCCAGCAAGGATTCTGCGGCACCTGCAAGGTGAAAGTGCTTGCCGGGGAGGTGGATCGGCGTGGCCGCGCCACGGAGGGCGACGGCGAGATGCTGGTCTGCGTGTCGCGGGCCAAGGGCGATCGCCTGGTGATCGACGCCTGATCAAGCCGGGTAGGCGTGCACGAGCGCGCTGTTGAGTTTTGGCACGGCGTGGGTTAGCTCGTGTTCGGCGTCGTGAGCGATGCGGTGGGCATCCTCGAGGCTGGTGCGGGGATCGATGTCGAGTTCCACGTCGGCGTGCAGCTGGTGACCTATCCAGCGCATCCGGACGCTTCGCACACTGCGGACACCGGGCCGAGCGGCAAGGCACGCTTCGGCGATATCGACGAGCGCGGGGTCCACCGCGTCCATGAGCCGGCGGAAGATGTCGCGCACCGCGCGGTACAGCACCGCCACGATCGCCACCGTGATGATCATGCCGACGACCGGGTCCGCGATCGGGTAGCCGAGAGCAACACCGATCGCCCCGAAAAGCACTGCCAACGAGGTGAATCCGTCGGTTCGCGCGTGGAGGCCGTCGGCGACGAGGGCGGCCGAGCCGATGCGGCGGCCGATCCGAATCCGGTAGCTGGCCACGCCCTCGTTACCCAGGAAGCCGATCACGCCGGCCGCGGCAACCCAGCCGACGTGCTCGACGGCAACGGGGTGCATGAGCCGCAGGACCGCTTCGTAGCCGGCCACGATCGCCGACAGGGCGATCATGGTGATGACGAACAGGCCGGCGATGTCCTCGGCGCGCCCGTAGCCGTAGGTGTAGCGGCGGGTCGGCGCGCGTCGGCCCAGCGAGAACGCGATCCAGAGCGGCACCGCGGTCAGCGCGTCCGAGAAATTGTGAATGGTGTCGGCGGCCAGGGCGATGGATCCGGAAAGGATGGCGATCACCACTTGCATGGCGGCGGTCGCGCCCAGGCCAGCGAGCCCGATCTTGACTGCCCGGATGCCGGCGGCGCTGGATTTCAGCGCAGTGTCGACGCTGTCGGCGGCGTCGTGGCTGTGCGGGACGAGGGCGTGCGTGAGGATGCCGCGAAGTCCGTGGGCATGCCCGTGACCGTGGTCGCCGTCCGCGCTCATCCGCGTGTTGCCCGCTTATCTGCATGCATACGCAGATAATAAGCCATCCGGGCCGGCGGTGTTAACCTCGCCTTGCAATTCAACCGCTGACTCCGCCGGGCACCCCCAGGGTCCGCTTCGGTCCCGTGGCGAGCAGGGCCTGCGGCGAACCGCGAAGCTCCGCGGCGAGGTCGTGCTCGAGCGCCGGAATCGCCAAGCCCCGGCGGCGCAACTGCCGATCCAGCGCGGCGATGAACAAGCCCTCGCCCGGGCGGCGGCACGCCAGCACGGCGCGCTCGTTCATCACATCGCGAGTCAGGGCTGCGGCCGGACAGGACGCGACCACCTCCAGCGAGGCCCGCATGTCCAATGTGGTTGCCACCCCGCAAGAAGGTGAGGCACCGATTCCGATCACGCCGGCGACCGCGATCCCGGACTGCTGGTAGTCGGCCACGTCGCGAACGACTTGCCGCGCCGTTCGCCGGTAGACGAGGCGGGTCCAGACCACGAACACGCGCAGCAACACAGCGCGCAGCGGATACAGGAACCCGCCCTTGGAGTGGTACAGGGGCAGGCTGTGGGGCTTGAGCACGCCACCCCAAGCCAGCCGCTCCGGGCATGGCAGCTGGTGAACCCCGTAGCCCGCGTTTATCAGCTCCTCGACCGCCTCCACCACCGCACCCGCTCGGGTGGCGCCGCCGGCGTAACGCGTGTTTTCGTTCAGCAGGCAGTGCGAGACGAGCATGACTCGTCGACCGCGCTCGTCACGCAATTGGTCGAGCAGCAGCTGCGGTCGCCTGCCACGCATACCGAGAGCATCGACGTCCGCATGGACGTTCAGTAGGGGCCAAGGTCACCGAAGGTCGGGTCCTGTTGGTTCTGGCGGGGGGCCTCGTCGTGGGACAAATTAGGACCAAGCTGTAGCCACCCAGAGCGGAACCGACGTGTCAGTGCTCGAGGAAGTGTCCTTCGACTCGAACGGGGTGACGTGTGCGGCCGACGTCTACCTGCCCGCGGGCGCGAGTGACAGCCTCGCCTGCGTGGTGATGGGACACGGCGGGAGCGCCACCAAGCGCCTCGGGCTGCCCGCGTACGCGGAGAAGTTCACCAAGGCGGGCCTGGCGGCGTTGGCGTTCGACTATCGGCATTTCGGGGCCAGTGGGGGCGAGCCTCGCCAAGTGATAGACGTTGCCGAACAACAAGATGACTACCGGGCAGCCGTGCGATACGTGCGCGGCCGCGAGGACATCGATCCGCGCCGGGTCGCTTTGTGGGGTACCTCGCTCAGCGGTGGCCACGTGTTGGCCGTCGCAGCTACGGACCCGGCGATCGCCGCCGTGGTGTCACAGGTCCCGCTCATCGACGGCTGGCACCGCGGCCGCCGGCTACGCGAGCGTCTCGATTGGGATGTGACGCGGCGTACGCTGCAATTCACCGTCGCCGCGGTGCGCGATGTGATTGGCGCGAAGTTGGGTCAAAGGCCCTATCTGGTTCCCGTCGTAAGCGATTCCGGTGAGGTTGCGGTATTCACCGAGCCCGAGGCCAAATTCGCGTTCGAGGCGCTGGGCGGCGAAGCCGTCGGCTGGCGCAATGCATTGGCACCCCGCATGCTGTTTACCTTGCCGCGCTACCACCAAGGTACGGCGGAGAAGTTGCAGATGCCGGTGCTGATGTGCGTGGGGGACTACGACTTGCAAGCCTCGCCCAGGTTCGCGGCGAGGGTTGCGTCGCGAATCAAAAGCGTTGAACTGCATCGCTATCCGGCGGGGCACTTCGATGTCTACACCGGATCGCTCTTCGAAGAGATCAGCGCGGTGGAGACGGCGTTTCTGTGTCGCCACTTGATGCGGCGTGCCTGACGGAATTCAGGACCAGGGACCGGGGAAGCGGCCGTCCTGGTCCTGCACCATCACGATGTCCTTGCAGTCGCCGTTCAGGGCGGCGGCGTTCTCGCCGCGGCACACCAGCGTCCAGCCCGATATCCGCGCGAAGGGCCGGACGGACCAGGTGGTCGCGATCGGCTCGGTGGCGGGCAGGGCGAGGACCGCAAACGTGTTGCCGGCGTTGGTGATGTACAGGTGGTCTTCGAAGAACGCGATCTTGGCCACCGACATCTTCTTCGCCTCATCGTGCGTCTTCAAAAAGTCCCACTGCTGGCTGCGCAGGTTCCACACCCCGAAGCCGAATGGGGTGCCCTCCGAATCGTGGCCGTCGACAAACAATTTCCCGCCGGACAACGTCGCGGACAGCCCGCCGCCGGGAATGCTGTCGGAGTCGCCGACTTTGATGACGGCCTTGGCGTTCAGGTCGTAGAACATGGTCGACAGCGCCGCGGGGTTGGCGGGATCCGAATGGGTGATCTTCACGAGTTTGTCGGGCCCATCGGACAATTCGGCGTCCACGCTGCGAATGTCGTTGTCCTGGAGGATCGGCTCCCCGCTGGGCCGGCGCAGTTCGGCGCCCGACGTCTTGGCCGGATCGGAGTTGCGTTGGAACGCCAGGACGTCCTGCCAGGCGCGCCCGGATTGGGGGTCGTTCCAGGGCATCGACAGGTCGGTGGGGGACAGGATCACCGTCCGCGGCGGCGACGTGGGGGCGCGGCCGTCGGTGAAGGCGTTGATCCACGCGACGCCCGCCGCGGTCGAGGACAGGCCCCAGTCCTTGGCCGCGGTGAGCTTCAGGTCGGGGGTGGGCGGCTGCAGTTCCTTGGTCGCCAGCGGTTGGCCGGCCTTGAAGTCGTAGGCATATGCGGTCGCCTTGGTGACTTCGGGTTGTTGCGCCTGCGCGGGTTTGACGGTCGTGACGAGGTAGACGACCTTCATGTCGTCGGCCGTGCCGGTCAGCGCGCAGATGGCGCCGGTGAGATTTTCGCCGGCGGGGACGGCCGGGACCGGCGGCGCGACGTATTGCCCGGTCTTGGTGTCGAAGATCTTGGGGCGGATGTCGTCGAGCGCGGATTTGCCGCCCGAATACTTGTCGGGGCAGCCGAAGTAGGCCGTGCCGCCATAGGTCTTCCAGTCCTTTTCCAGCGGACCCGTGATCGGCGCCGGCGACGGAACGGCGGTCGGCTTCGGCTTGGCCGACGAGGTGGTGGGGGTCGCCGCGGGCGGGGCCGCGGTCGCCGAGCAGGACGCGATGGCCAGGCAGGCGGCCGGCGCCACGAGGGCAAGCCCGTATTTGGGCATGGTTGGCCCAGTTGACGCCCGCATCGAAAACCCCCGTTAAGTTCGTGTAACCAAGGAGCGTAAAGCCGCCTCCGCACGCCCGCGACTTAAGGCGGCCTGCGTCACATGGGCGCCGGCTAGCGGTCGAACTCGATGGGCAGGCTCGTCGGGCCGCTCAGGCTCACCATCGGCTTCCACGGCACCGGTCCGGCCGTGCGCGGGTTGAGCAGGCGGCCGGCGATGACGTTCAGCGCCTCGGCGATCTCGCGGCGGGCCAGGTTGGCGCCCAGGCAGTAGTGCACCCCGCCGCCGAAGGTCAGGATGGGCGGCGCCCCCTCGCGGGTGATGTCGACGCGGTCGGGGTCGTCGTAGACCGCCGGGTCGCGGTTGGCCGCGGCGGTGTTGACCAGGACCATCGTTCCGGCCGGGAACAGGTAGCCGTCCAGCTCGGCGTCCCGCACCACCAGGCGAATGGTGCCGCACGCGATCGGGGAGTGCCGCATGGTCTCCTCGACCGCCCGCATCGCCAGCTCGGGGTGCTCCTTGAGCAGGCCCCATTGCTCCGGGTGCTCGCAGAGGACGTGCACCGACGCGGCCACCTGGTTGCGGGTGGTGTCGGTACCCGCCAGCAGGAGGCCGCCCGCGAGCATCCGCAATTCGGCGGTGTTCAGGCGGTCGCCGTCATCCTCCGCGCGAATCAGGTCGGAGAGCAGGTCGTCGGTCAGGCTGTGCCGCCGCCGCGCGACCATGTCGTCGACGTAGTCGTCGAGCTCGCCCCACGCGCGCATCACGACCGGCTCGACCTCGCGGATGTCGACGCTGAAGCTGAAGGCCTTGAAGACGTCATCCGCCCACAGCGAGAACTGCCGCCAGTCTTCGCGCGGCGCGCCGAGCAGCGCGCAGATGATCGGGACGGGATAGGGCCGGGCGAGGTCGGTGACGACGTCGCAGCGGCCCGCGTCGATGACCGTGTCGATCAGCCCGTTCATCACCTCGACCATGGTGTCGTGCAGGCGTAGGGTCGCGCGGGGCGTGAACGCCTTGGACGTCAGGCTGCGCAGGCGGTGGTGCTCGTCGCCCTCCAGGCACAGCAGGCTGTTGATCACCTTGTCCCACAGCGGGCCCGACGTGACGCCCTGGGCGAGCAGATTGATCCCGGGCGGGATCTGGAAGCGAGCGTCGCGCAGCACCGCGCGGACCAGGTGATAGGAGAGGACTTCCGGGCCGTGCGGTCCGATGGCGACCGGCGCCTGCCGCTGCGCCGCCTGCAGGCGCGGATAGACCTCGGCGGGCGATTCCTCGGCACCGTACGCCAACGTGGGCAGGTCGGCGTCGAAAACACTGTTAGGAGCGGTACCGACGGTCATGGCGGTCTCCTAGCGACAACTTTCACACAATGTATGGCCGCCCTTCGGGAGTGTCAACGACATTGGGGTTCAAACCCGCCAGCCGCCATACGAAAAGGACGCTATGTGTGGCCAGCCTGGTGGCGGCTAGCCGCGTCGCCTGCCGCGGACCAGCTGGCCGCCGATCAGGGCGACCGCGAACGCGCCGCCGGTGACTCCCGAAATGAGCAGGGGCAGTTGGCCGTTCGAACCCCACAAAAAGCCCGCCCACAACCCGGCCGCCAGCACGGCGAGCCCCACGCCGCCCTGGAACACCCCCTGCGCGCTGGCCTGATGATCCTCGTCGACCAGCCCCGAGATCCAGGCCTTCCCGACGCCGTCGGTGCAGCCGGTGAACATTCCGTAGGCGCCGATCAGCAGCCACGCCGTCACCGCGTCGGTGGTCAGCCCCAGCCCCACGTAGCCGATCGCGAAGAAGGTCAGCCCGACGCCGAACAACGCCGGCCTGCCGATGCGGTCGGCCAGCGAGCCGGCCGGGTAACTGGCCAACGCGTACACCGCGTTGTATCCGACGTAGGCCAGGATCACCCCCACCACCGAGAAGCCGATCTCGTTGAGCCGCAACAACAACAGGGCATCAGGAAAGTTCACCACGCTGAAGGCGACCAGCAGCGCCGTCACCCGCCAGTACGGTCGCGGCAGCGAGCGCACCCCGGCCCACATGGACTCGCGCTTTTCTCGCGGGGCGCGCCGGCCGCGCTCGCGCACGAGGAAGACCAACGCCACGGACAGGACGGCGGGCACGATGGCGACATACAGCAACGGCGGGATCCGGTGGTCCAGCAGCTCGTAGCCCGCCAACCCGAGCAGCGGGCCCACCACCGCGCCGAAGGTGTCCATCGCGCGGTGGAAGCCGAACACCCGGCCGCGCAGGGCGTCGGGCACGTCGGCGACCAGCAGCGCGTCGCGCGGGGCACCGCGCACGCCCTTGCCGAGCCGATCGACGACGCGGCCCGCCAGCACGCCCGGCCACGCCCCGGCGACGGCGACGATGACCTTGCCGAGCGCCGCCATCCCGTAACCGGCGGCGATCAGCGGGCGCCGCGCGAACCGGTCCCCGAGCGGGCCCGCCGCCAGTTTCGTCAGTGACGCCGCGCCCTCGGCCGCGCCCTCGACGGCTCCCACCACGGACGGTGGCGCGCCCAGCACAGCCGTCAGGTAGATCGGCAGCAGCGGGTACAGCAGCTCGCTGGCGGCGTCCTGCAGGAACGAGACCCCGGAGAGCACCGCGACGTTGCGGGTGAGCCAGCGGGGCCTCGCGTCGGTTTCACCCTTGCGCACGAAGCCGCACCATCCGCGTCGTCGACGTCTCGTCCAGCTCGACGACATCGGACCGCGACCGCAGGAAATCACTGAACGAGCGGAACCCCAAAGACCTTTCGCTGAACGACGGGTCCATCCGCTTCATCTGTGCCTTCACCGCGGAGTTGTGCAGCCAATCGACGTCGTCCTTGTCCAGGCCGATCTGCAGCGCGCGGGTCAGCAGCGCCGTGGCGGCGGCCTGCGGATCGGGCGGCTCCGGTTCCTCCGGCTGCGCCGCCTTGGCCTTTCCGGTCCGCCGTTTCGCCGGCTTCGCCTCGGCTTCCGCGGGCTCGGGTTCCAAGGCAGGAACCCCGGGCAGCGAGTCGTAGATGACGAACTCGTCGCAGGCCGCCGCGAGCGCCCGGCTGGACGCGCCGGCCACCCCAATGCCCACCACGTATCGCCCGAGGCGCTTGCAGCGCTGCGCCAGCGGGATGTAGTCGGAGTCGCCGGCCACGATCACCACGTGGGTCAGGTCGGGCAGCCGGAACATGTCCTCGACCGCGTCCACCGCCAGCCGGATGTCGGCACCGTTCTTGCCGTAGGCCGCCGCGGGGAACAGCTGCACCAGGTCGACCGCGCGGGCCACCAGCTGCCCGCGATACCCGGCGTTGATGTCCGCCGACCAGTCCGCGTAGGCCCGGGTGAGCACCAGCGTCCCGAACGACGACGCGAAGTCGAGGATCGCCGCGACGTCGACGGTGGCCCGGTCCAGCCGCTCGGCGTACTGTTCGAGCCCCTTGGCCTTGTCCCGCTGGAACGAGTTGCGGCCGTGAACCTGGTCATATCGCGAGATCACGATGTTGTCGAAGTCGAGGTAGACGGCCACGCGGGCCGCAACCGGTTCGGTCATGGGCTAAATCATCGCTGAGGCGTCCGGCACTGCGGCGCCCGGAAGCGTTTTCCGTCACGATTCGGCCGTAATCGGTGCCGGAGTGGGTATAAAACCGCCCATGAACGAGTTGAAGTATCTGGAGCTGCACGGCGATCGCGTCGCGTACCGCGACGAAGGCGACGGCGAGGCGCTCCTGCTCATCCACGGCATGGCCGGCAGCTCGGAGACCTGGCGCGCGGTGATTCCGCCGCTGTCGAAGAAGTTCCGCGTGATCGCCCCCGACCTGCTCGGGCACGGCGAGTCGGCGAAACCCCGCACGGACTATTCGCTGGGTGCCTTCGCGGTCTGGCTTCGCGACCTGCTCGACGAGCTCGGCGTGAGCCAGGCCACCCTGGTCGGCCAATCGCTGGGCGGCGGGGTCGCGATGCAGTTCGTCTACCAGCACCCCGACTACGCCAAGCGGTTGATCCTGATCAGCAGCGGCGGCCTGGGCCCCGACGTGGGATGGGTGCTGCGGCTGCTCTCGGCGCCCGGCGCCGAGCTGGTGTTGCCGATCATCGCGCCGAAGCCCGTGCTGTCCATCGGCAACCGGCTGCGGTCCTGGATGAAGAGCGCCGGCATCCAGTCCCCCCGCGGGGCCGAGCTGTGGAGCGCCTACTCGTCGCTGTCCGACGGCGACACCCGGCAGTCGTTCCTGCGGACGCTGCGGTCGGTGGTCGACTACCGCGGCCAGGCGGTCAGCGCGCTCAGCCGGCTGCGGCTGCGGGAGAACCTGCCGGTCATGGCGATCTGGGGCGAGCGCGACGGCATCATCCCCGTCGATCACGCGTACGCCGCGCACGAGGCCCGCACCGACGCCAGGCTCGAAATCCTGCCCGACGTGGGGCATTTCGCGCAGGTCGAGGCGCCGACCCAGGTCGTGGAGCTGATCGAGGACTTCATCGCGAACGGTGAGCGCCACGAGAGCGACAGCGAGCGGCTACCGCTGTGACCTACGCGCCCCGGTAATCCACCTGCCAGTGCTTGATGCCGTTGATGAACGACGACCGCAACCGCTCCGGCTGCGCGAGCGGGGTCAGGTCGGGCACGAGATCGGCGAGCGCGTTGAACATCAGATCGATCGTCATGCGCGCCAGGTTGGCGCCGATGCAGTAGTGCGCGCCGGTGCCGCCGAAGCCGACGTGCGGGTTCGGGCTGCGCAGGACGTTGAACGAGTACGGGTCGTCGAAGACCTCTTCGTCGAAGTTGGCCGAGCGATAAAACAACACCACCCGCTGGCCCCTCGCGATCCGGACGCCGCCGAGCTCGGTGTCCCGGCGCGCGGTGCGCTGAAAGGCCGTGATCGGTGTCGCCCAACGGATGATCTCGTCCGCCGCGGTCTTGGGCCGCTGAGCCCTGAACAACTCCCACTGCGCCGGGTAGTCGGTGAAGGCCATCATGCCCTGGGTGATCGAGTTGCGGGTCGTCTCGTTTCCGGCGACGGCCAGCGTGACCACGAACATGCCGAACTCCGCCTCCGACAGGTGCTGGCCCTCGGCGTCGGCCCGGACCAGCGTGGTGACGATGTCGTCGCCGGGATTCTCCCGCTTGCGGGCCGCCAACTGCATTGCGTACCACATCAATTCGCCGGCGGAGGTCAGCGCGTCGTTGCCGGCGAACTCCGGGTCGTCGCTGCCGATCATGTTGTTGGTCCAGTCGAACAGCTTGTCGTAATCCTCCTGCGGCACCCCCAGCAGCCCGCAGATCGCCTGCAGCGGTAGCTCGCAGGCCACCTGGCGGACGAAGTCCCCCGAGCCCGCCGCCGCGGCCTCGGTCACGATGCGGCGCGCCCGCTCGGAAAGCCCGGCCCGCAGCCGCTCGACCGCGCGGGGCGTGAAGGCCCGCGAGACGATCTTGCGCAGCCGGCTGTGTTCGGGGTCGTCCATCATGATCATCGACGCCCGCCCCGCCTCGATCTGCCCGTCCGCCAGGTCTTCTCGGTACCGCGGGACGATCGACTTGGTGGCCGAGGAGAAGACGTCGCTGCGCAGCGAGACATCGCGGACGTCGCGGTGCTTGGTCACCACCCAGTAGCCGCCGTCGCCGAACCCGCCCGCGCCGGGCGCCTGCTCGTTCCACCAGATCGGTTCCGTCGCGCGCAGTTCGGCGAACTCCCGCACCGGGAGGCGGTGGGCATAGATGTCGGGGTCGGTGAAGTCGAAGCCGGGCGGGAGGTTCGGCGTGGCCATCGGCTTCCTCCTCGGACGCGCTTGGGATCGGTAGCAAACCCGACGTGGCTTACTGCCAGCACCATAAAGCCGAGCAATGAAGAAAAGAAGGCTCCATGAAAATCACGGCGATAGTGGCGGCGGGCCTCGCGGCCGGCGCCCTGGCAACAGCCGCTTGCGCGCAGGCCGAGATCGCGGCGGCGCCCGTCGCGACCCACTCCTATCCGTTGGCCCCGCCGGCCGACCCGGAAGCGGAAGTCGCGGAGCTGCAGCAGCAGGTGTCCGACCTGCACGACAACTGGGACAACCTCACCCCGGCGCAACGCCAGCAGCGGCTGACGCAGCTGCAGCAGCAGGCCACCAGGGTGTCCAATGACACGCAGAACCTGCCGCCGGAGCAGCGGCCCGGCGTGGAAATGCGGCTGCTGCAGACCATGTTCGAGCTGTTCGACCTGGTGCGAAAGGCCCAGGGGCCAAACCAACCCTGCTACTTCCCGGCCTGCCTGCCCGGTCTTTAGCCCGTCTCGATTCGGCTGGGCGGCGCCGCGGTTTCGCGCCCACCGAGGTTGGTGGCCGCCGTCACCACCGCCCGCTCGATCTGGCGGAGCGCATGCACCGCGGTGAGCAACCGCCGGGTATCGGGCCCGTCGCGCTGCCGCGCCAGGGTCTCGGCGGCGTCGAGGTCGTCGGCCGCGGACACGATGGTCGGTGCGCGGCCGGTGCCGATGGCGGCGGCCAGCGCGTCGATGTTGCGCCGAGTCTGTGCCGCCGCGGCCGTGAACGCCTGGGCAACGGGTTCCGAGGCCGCCGGGCCCCGGTACTGCTCGCTGCTGCGCGCCAGGCTGCGGCCGTAGCGGTCGCATGCGGCGAAGATGCGCAGCGCCCGGCGAATGCTGCGCCGGCCCGCGAGGCCGGCGACCCCGGCCAGCAACGGTTTGGCGGTGACCCGGAACTGCTGCAGGTCCCGGTCCAGCTGGCGCGCCCGCTCCGACGGGCTGACGCCCTCGTCGTCGCCGAACATCGTCGCGGCGGAGGCGTCGATCAGCGCCGACAGGCTGGCCAGGAACGTGCGGGTGTCGTCGCGGATGGCGGCGCGGGTGTGCGTCGGCAGCACGACGATGGCCACGGTGGCCCCGATGACCGCACCGAGCGCGGTCTCTTCGATCCGCAACATCAATACGCCGAACGAGAATTGGCCGAGCAGACCGTACAGCAACGCCAGCATGGTGGTGATCCAGAAGGTCATCAGGCTGTAGGTGACCGTCATGAAATAGAACGCGCAAAACAGGCAGACGAAGATCCCGGCCAGCGCGGCCGTCTTGTCGCCGGCCAGCAGCGAGGCCACCAGCACGCCGCAGGGCACGCCCAGCAACGTGCCGAGCAGGCGTTGCCAGCCTTTGGTCAGGGTCTCGCCCCACGAGTTGGTGCCGGCGAAGATGACGAACGCGGCGATCACCGCCCAATACCAGCGGGCCGGCGACACCAGCTCGCCGGCGACGATGGCCAGCGACGCGGCGACGGCGACCTGGATGGCCTGCCGGGTGGTCGGCCGCAGGCCCTCGGGCGGCGCCTCCTCGGCGGGCTCGTCGGTCGCGTCCGTGCCGTCGGATGCCGGCGGCCGCTCGCTGTCCGTGCCGTCCGGGGCGCCGGTGGCGGCGTGGTCGACGATGGCCCGGACGTCGGCGGTCGCGGTGGCGGCGTTGATTATCGCCAGGGCGAGGCGGCGCACCGCGGCGCCGCCGGGATCGTCGTCGTTCTGCGCGTCCAGCAGCCGCCGCGCCTGGTCGGCGGCGCGCCGAAGGCCGTCGGGTTCGGGCAGGCGGATCGCCCGCGCGAGCCCTGACAGCGCGCCGACGAGCGCGGCCCGGGTCGGGGCGGGGATGGCGGTCGGGGTCTGTGCGGCGAGGGCCGCGGCGCGCCGGCCGGCCGTGGCCACCCACTCGATGGCCAGCTCCGCGTCGAGCAGCCAGGGGGCCAACTGTTCGGCGGTGACGCCCGGCCACAGCATGGCCGGGTCGGCCTTGTCCTCGATCTGGCTCTGCACCATCAGCGCGGTCTCGTTGAGCCGCAGCGTGCGGGCCCGCATGCGGCGCCGGCGCCGTTCATCGAGGCGGCCCGTGCGCACGGCCTCGGCGGTGGTGTCGACGACGATCGCCATCCGCGCCCGTAATGCCCGGATGGTCGCCCGCAGCACGCGCTCGGGCCGGTCGGGCATGACGTAGGTGGTCATCACGAACGTGCACACCGTGCCCACCGCGACCGCCCCGATCATCCACGGCAGCTCCGAGACGCTCGCCCGCAGGTACAGCGTGAAGAAGTAGGACATGAACGCGACCATGCCCAGTGCGCGGCCGCGCGCGCCGAAGCGGCGAATGTAGGCCGCGGTGAAGACGACGACCACGAACACCGCGTCACTGATCACCGGGTGGGGCGCGAGCGCCGCGGCGGCGGTGATGGACACGGCGGCGGGCACGGGCAGCAGCGCCATGGTGATCCGCTGCTGGCGCGGGTCCGGTTCGTTGACCGATCGCGACGCGACCATGGTGATGACGACGCCGAGCAGGGCGACTGTCAGTGGCTGTCCCGTCGCCCGGGTCAGGAGGTAGAGGGCCAGCAGCGAGCAGCCGAGCGCGGCCGTCGTCCGCGTCGCCATGCGCAGCCGCAGCAGACCGGGATCGGAGCCGATCAGCCAGTTGCGGGCTTGCTCGTAGAGCACGGGCCTCCCTTCCCAACCTGCCGAACGCGTCATGGTTACCCGAAGTTCGACACCGGCTAGTCTTCGACATCGTGACAGCGCCGACGCGGGCCAAGCTGGCCGACGGCCGTGACCTGCTGTTCTTCGCGCTGCCCGGGCACCGCCCGACGCCCGTCGAAGATCGCAGGCCCCTGCCCGCGCGCGACGGGCAGCGTACCGAGTTGCGGTTCGACCGAACGACGGGGCAGTGGGTGATCGTCGCCGCGCTGCGGCAGGACCGCACCTACAAGCCGCCCCCGGACCAGTGCCCGCTGTGCCCGGGCCCGACGGGATTGACCAGCGAGGTGCCCGCCCCGGACTACGACGTCGTGGTGTTCGAGAACCGGTTCCCCAGCCTGTCCGGCACCGGCCCGGCGCTCGCGCCCGCCGGTGACGGTTTCGTGTCCGTCCCGGGGCAGGGCCGCAGCGAGGTGATCTGCTTCTCCAGCGACCACACCGGATCCTTCGCCGGGCTGGCACCGGCGCATGCCCGGCTGGTCGTCGAGGCGTGGCGGCACCGCACCGGCGAGCTGATGACCACGCCGGGCGTCGAGCAGGTGTTCTGCTTCGAGAACCGCGGCGAGGAGATCGGCGTCACGCTGACCCATCCGCACGGCCAGATCTACGGCTACCCCTATCTGACCCCGCGCACCGCCGCCATGCTCGGCCAGGCCCGCGAACACCGAAACCGTCACGGCACCAACCTTTTCGGTGACCTGCTCGCCGGCGAAGTCGCCGACGGCGGCCGCATCGTCGCGCGCGACGACCTGTTCACCGCGTTCGTGCCGTTCGCCGCGCGCTGGCCCGTCGAGGTGCACATCTACCCGAACAGGTTCGTGCGCAACGTCACCGAACTCGACGGCGACGAGCTGGACGCCTTCGCGCGCGTCTACCTCGACGTGCTGAAGCGATTCGACCGGATGTATTCGGCACCGCTGCCCTACATTTCGGCGTTGCACCAGTACGCCGACACCGACGCCCAGGCCGACGGCTACTTCCACGTCGAGCTGATGTCGATCCGGCGCAGTGCCACCAAGCTCAAGTACCTGGCGGCCTCCGAGTCCGCCATGGACGCGTTCATCAGCGACGTCACGCCCGAAAGCGTGGCCGGGCGACTGCGGGAACTGGGTTGACCGTCTCCTACGCCGCGCCCGGGCGGATCAACCTGATCGGCGAGCACACCGACTACAACCTGGGCTTCGCGCTGCCGATCGCCCTGCCGCAGCGCACGGTGGTGTCGTTCACCCCCGGCGGCGGCGACGCGATCAGCGTGGCCAGCGACCGCGCCGAGGGCCCGGTTCGCATTCCGCTGGACACCGCCCCCAGCGGCGTGACCGGCTGGGCCGCTTACGTGGCCGGGGTGATCTGGGCGCTGCGCGGGGCGGGCCACCCGGTGCCCGGCGGCGCGATGCGGATCACCAGCGACGTGGCCATGGGGTCGGGTTTGTCGTCGTCGGCCGCGCTGGAGTGCGCGGCGCTGGGCGCGCTCGCGGCGGCCGCCGGCGTGCGCATCGAGGCCAAAGACCAGGCGCGCCTGGCCCAGCGCGCCGAGAACGACTACGTCGGCGCCCCCACGGGCCTGCTCGACCAGTTAGCCTCGCTCTTCGCCCGGCCGGCCACCGCGCTGCTGATCGACTTCCGCGACCTCACGGTCGCGCCGGTGGCCTTCGACCCCGACGCCGCGGGCGTCGCGCTGCTGCTGATCGACTCCCGTGCCCGCCACAGCCACGCGGGCGGCGAGTACGCCGCGCGCCGCGCGTCCTGCGAGCGGGCGGCCGCCGATCTCGGGGCGGCGTCGCTGCGGGATGTGCAGGACCGCGGGCCGTCCGCCGTCACCGCGGTGCACGACCCCCTGGACGCCCGCCGCGCCCGCCACGTGCTGAGCGAGAATCAGCGGGTTCTCGATTGTGTTGGCGCGCTTCGTGATTCGGACTTCGTCACGGCGGGGCGGATCTTCACCGCCTCGCACGCGTCCATGCGTGACGACTTCGGCATCACCACCGAACACATCGATCTGATCGCGGACACCGCGGTGCGGGCCGGCGCGCTGGGCGCGCGGATGACCGGCGGCGGGTTCGGTGGCTGCGTGATCGCGCTGGCGCCGGCCGAGCGCACCGGCGCGGTCGACCAGGCGGTGCGGCGGGCGGTGGCCGAAGCCGGCCTCGAACAGCCGGTCATCACCCGAACCCGCGCCGCCGCCGGCGCCGGTCCGGCCTGAGGCGCAAATTCCCGCCATAGCTGTAACGCGCTACGCGATAGCTGTAACGTAACGGCTATGCGGGGGATTACGTGCGCCGTGTGCGGCGCGGGCTTCTCGGCCCGGTCCGACGCGGTGTATTGCTCGTCGGCGTGCCGGCAGAAGGCGCATCGCGGTCGATCGGCGCGCCGGACCGCGGCGCTGCGGGAGACCGTTCGGCAGGGTCGGATGCGTCGGGGCGCCGCATTCGACGCCTCCCGGTCGCTGCAGCGTTCCGCCGCCAATTCCGTGCGGCGCGCGCGGCAGCAGCTCGATCGATCCCTCGAACTGTGTCGCACCTCGGAGCTTCGGCTGCAGGAACGCGACGCCATCCGGCAAGCGGTCCGTCAGCTGTGGCCGCCGGACTCACCCGCGGAGCGTGCGTTGTGGCCTGGCAACTAGACGGACAGACGCCGGCGGTCGAGCGGGCCCTCGCGGGCGGAACCCCGCAGCGTGCCGGCTGGTTTCGCTTTCACTTCGAAGATCAGCGCTGGGAATGGTCCGAACAGGTGCAGCGGATGCACGGGTACGAACCCGGAACGGTGACGCCGACGACCGAGTTGGTCATCGGCCACAAGCACCCGGACGATCGCAACCAGGTGGCCGCAACCATCAACGACATGATCGAACGACGGGGGCCGTTCAGCACCAGGCATCGCATCGTCGACACCCGCGGCGACACGCACGAAGTGGTCGTGGTGGGCGATCAATTCTGCGACGCCAGCGGCGACGTCATCGGCACCCACGGCTTCTACGTCGACGTCACCCCGTCCGCCGAGCGTGAGCGCGAGGAGGACATCAGCGCGCAGGTGGCCGAAATCACCGAGCGCCGCGGCGCCATCGACCGGACCAAAGGGATGCTGATGCTCGTCTACGGCGTCGACGAGGATGCGGCGTTCAACCTGCTCAGATCGCTTTCTCAGGTGCACAACATGAAGCTGGGAGCGCTCGCCGAACAAATCGCGCAGGACTTCTCCGAGGTGGCCAGGGAGGCCATCGCGTCGCGCTCACGGTTCGACCGGCGCCTGCTCACCGCGCACGAACGGGTGCCCGAGGCGTAATCATTCGGCCGGCGTCAGCCGCACCGCGCCCAGGTGCATCCGGTCGACCGCCTCGGCGAACTCGTCGCGCGTCGGTATGCGTTGATCGCGAAACTTCAGCCCGATCATGCGTTGCGCGCGCTGGACACCGTAGGACTGCGCGCAGCGCAGGTAGAGATTCGAGACGATCTCGCGGTCGCGGATCAGCTCGCCCCGCATCGCGGTCGTCTTGCCGTCGAAGACGACCTGAGCCGGCGCGCCGCCGCGGAAGTTCTGCTTCCAGGGCGCGCCGGTCAGCGCATAGAGGTCACCGTCAATCACGTGGGCGCTCACCGGGAGTGAGAACGGCCGGCCGGTCTTGCGCCCGGTGAAGCTCAGCACCATCAGCTGTTTGCGGGCTGGCCCGGCGAGCGGGGTGCGCAGCAGGAAACCCAACATCGGGTTGACGATGCGGAGTACGGCCGAGGGCGGGTGCCCGGCGTCTATCGCATACGACTGCTCTGTCATGCGCTTACCGTACGGCCAATCGCGTTCCTCGGGTGTGATGTCGCCGCGGAGCGGGGGCCCCGCGGCGCCGTCACGTTCCTCAGGTGGTGATGGTGGTCTGGTCGTCGATGATGTTGGTGGCGTCCATCAACGGTCCCTGATCGGACTGCGGGCCCTCGGCGTTGAGCTGGAGCACGTAGACCGCGCCCTGGCTGGGGATCACCACGGTTTTCTGCGCGATGACCCGGGTCGCGCCGCCCTTCTGATACGTGCCGGACAGCTGCCAGGCCTGGAAACCGCCGAGCGTGGACGCGACGCCGTCTCCGGAGCCCTGGTAGCCGGGCAGGTTCTGCACCTCTCCCGGGGCGTACTGGATGATCTTCGCCGGGTCGACGTTGCCGGAAAGCCTGGAGAACAGCGCCGAGATGGTCGGCGGGTCGGAGGGGTTGGTGGGCTGGGTCAGCACGATGCCGCCATACGACGTGCCGGCGTTCTGGTTGATCTGCCAACCGTTGGGCACCGGCAGGTCGACGTTCGGCCCGGGATCGCCGTGGTGCACGGGCGTCTCGGCGATGTTGTTGTCCTTGACGTAGTCCGCGATCGTGTACTTGGCTTTCGCGGCCGGTGCCGCGCTGGTCGCCGACGACGTCGCGGATGTCGACGTGGACGTGGTGGTCGAGGTCGACGATTGGCTGCCGGACTTGTGGTCGTTGCCGCAACCGACGAGCGCCAAACTCAGCGCCACGGAAATGGTTGCTGCCGTCAAATGTTTCATCAATCCAATCTCCCGAAAATTGGGGCCGGTACCAGCGCCGGCCACGCCGAAATGACAGTAGCCCAAATGGCGTGCGACTTTGCCGATATTTTTTTGAACTTTTGGGGTGGCCGCCCGGCAAATCGTTATCCAATTCGGCCGGAAAACGCCCACCCAATACCGAGTTGTCCAGTAAGAGACAGGTATGCGGTCACGAAGGGCCCTCGTCGCGCTGCTGGCGGCGTCGGTCGTCTTCATCGCGTTCGTCGCCGCGGCGCCGCCCATCGCGTACGACGGTGACCCCGCATTCGTGACCAATCCGGTCGACCACGTCGCCACGCTCATCGGCACCGGGACGGGCGGCGAGACGGTGGGGGAGATCAACAACTTCCCAGGAGCCACCGTGCCGTTCGGGATGGTGCAGTACTCACCGGACACGGTGGGCAACTACGCCGGCTACAACTACGACAACCCCCGCGCCACCGGCTTCAGCATGACCCATGCGTCGGTGGGTTGCGCCGCGTTCGGCGACATCTCAATGTTGCCGACCACCAACGGAATTGGCGTACAGCCCTGGAAGGGCTGGGAACGGATCGCCCACGACGACACCGAACAGGGCGTGCCGGGCTACTACACGGTGCGGTTCCCGCAGACCGGGGTCAAGGCGGAACTCACCGCCACCACCCGCACGGGCGTCGGCCGTTTCAGCTACCCGCGCAACGGCCGCCCCGCGCTGTTGGCGGTGCGCTCCGGCGCGTCGCTGGCGGGCAACTCCCGCGCCACCATCCAAATCGGGGAGGACAACACCACGATCACCGGCTGGGCCACCAGCGGCGGCTTCTGCGGCAAGAACAACACCTACACGGTCTATTTCGCCATGAAGTTCAGCCAGCCCTTCACCAGTTACGGGACGTGGGACGGTTTTTCGGTCTACCCCGGCGCCCGCGGCGCGAATTCCCCATACAGCGGCGGATACGTGCAATTCCCGGTCGGGACGGTGCTCGAGGTGCGGACGGCGATCTCCTACGTCGGGATCGAGGGGGCGCGGGCCAACTTGGCCGCCGAGGGGGCGGGGAGCTTCGACGACGTGCGCGCCGCGGCGTCGCGCGACTGGAACGCCAGCCTGTCGCGCATCTCCGTCGCCGGTCGCAACGCCGACAACCTCAACACCTTCTACACCGCCCTGTACCGATCGCTCTTGCACCCCAACACCTTCAACGACGCGGACGGGCGTTACATCGGATTCGACGGTGCGATTCACACCGTGGCCACGGGTCGCACGCAGTACGCCAACTTCTCCGACTGGGACACCTACCGGTGCCTGGCCGCCCTGCAGGCGCTGCTGTTCCCGGATCGCGCCGCCGACATGGCCCAATCGCTGGTCAACGACGCCGAGCAAAGTGGCGCCCTGCCGCGTTGGGCGTTCGCCAACGCCGCGACCGGAGAGATGAGCGGGGACAACGTGGTACCGCTCATCGTCAACCTGCACGCCTTCGGCGCCACCGACTTCGACACCAAGACGGCGCTGCGCTACATGGTGGACGCGGCCACGAAAGGCGGTGTGGGACTCAACGGTTACGTCGAACGGCCGGGGATCGACACGTACCTGCAATTCGGCTACGCGCCGTATTCGTATCAATTCCGCACCGACGGCTGGATCGCCGCCGCGTCGGTCACCCTCGAATGGTCGGTCGACGACTTCGCCATCGCGCGGTTCGCCGATTCGCTCGGTGACACGGCGACGGCCGCGGAATTCCAGGACCGGTCACAGTATTGGCAGAACCTGTTCAACCCGACCACCCGCTACATCTCGCCCCGCAACTGGACCAGCTTCTTCCGCGCCGGCCCGGCGTTCGTGGTGTCGCCATCGGATTTCGGACAGGTCGGATTCGACGAGGGCAACGCCGCGCAATACGTCTGGTGGGTGCCGCACAACGTCGCGAGCCTGGTGACCGCCCTCGGCGGCCGCGACGCCGTCGCCGCACGGCTCGACAACTTCACCAAGAAGCTCAACGTCGGCCCCAACGAGCCCTACCTGTGGGCCGGTAACGAGCCCGGCTTCGGCGTGCCGTGGTTGTACAACTACATCGGTCAGCCGTGGAAGACCCAGCGCACGGTCGACCGGGTGCGGGGCCTGTTCGGCCCGACGCCCGACGGCGAGCCGGGCAACGACGACCTGGGGGCGATGGCCAGCTGGTACGTCTGGGCCGCGCTCGGGCTGTACCCCAGCACTCCCGGAACGTCGATCCTCACCCTGAGCGCGCCGCTGTTCGATCGCGTGGTGATCTCGCTTCCCGGCGGCAAGACCATTCGGATGTCGGCGCCCGGCGCGTCCGGCCCGCACCCCCTCAAATACATCAGCGGCCTGCGCGTCGACGGCGTGGCCTCCGACCAGACGTCGCTGCCCGAGTCGTTCGTCCGCACCGGCGGCGATCTGGCGTTCTCGCTCGCGGCCTATCCCGACAAGGATTGGGGCACAGGCGAATCGTCCGCACCACCGTCGTTCGGCGCGGGCGGTTCGGCGGTGACCGTCAACGTGCCCAGCCCCATCGTGACGATCGCCCCGGGAAGCACGGGCACGGTGAAACTCGACGCCCAACGGATGATCGCCGCCGCCGGCGGCTACACCATCACCGGGTCGGGCTCGGACCCCGGGATCACCGTGGCGCCGGTGGCGGGCCAGTTCTCCGCCGACGGGTCGGCATCCATCGACGTACCCATCACGGTCGCGCGGTCGGTACCCGAGGAGTACTACCTGGTGACGCTGACCACGAAGGTCGGCGAAAGCGCGCGCACGTCAACCATTCTCGTCGTGGTGCAAGCGGGAAGCGAGTAATCGCGGGCGGTCAGACCATCTCGTTCTTGGTCAACCACCGCATCACCGGCCAGCCGACGAACACCGGCAACCAGCAGGTGAGCACCCGATACAGCAGAACGGACGGCACGCCCACGGCGGCCGGCACGCCGAAGGCGGCCAACCCACCGATCAGCGCCGCCTCGACGGCCCCGACGCCACCGGGTGTCGGCGCGGCGGAGGCCAGCGTCCCGCCGACCATCGTGACCACGGTGGCGGTCACGAACGTCGTGCCGCCGCCGAAGGCCTCGACGCTGGCCCACAGCGCCAGCGCCGCGCCGAGAGTCGTTCCCGCACAACCGAGCAGGATCAGCGCCAGCCGCCGCGGCTCGCGGGCCAGCTTGACCAGGTCGGTGGTCACCTCGTTGAGCTTCGGGCGCACCTCGGTGGCCAGCCATTTGCGTGACTTCGGCACGAACAGCAACGTGCCGATGATGCCCAGCGCGACGCCCCCGATCAGGTACAGCATCGTGGCGCTCGGCACGAAATGCGACAGGTGCATCGAGGCACCAGCGACCACGCTGAACAGGATCAGCAGCAACAGGTGCACGATCACCTGCACGGCCTGCTGCAGGGCGACCGCCGCCGTGGCTCGCATCGCCGACAGGCCGCTCTTCTGCAGGTACCGGGTGGACAGCGCGAGCCCGCCGACGCCGGCGGGCGTGGTGGTCGCGGCAAAGGTGTTGGCCACCTGGACGAATGACAGCCGCCAATAATTCACCGACCCGTCGGTGCACGCCCACAGCGCCGCCGCGGCGCCCAGGTAGGTCAGCGCCGACACCGCCAGCCCGAGCAGCGCGTACCACCAGTTCGCGGTCCGCAGTTGGGAGAAGAAGGTGGGGGCTGTGCTGACGAAGGGGTAGGCGACGTAGACGAGCGCGCCGAAGAGCACCAGCTGGATGATCTGGCCGCGGGTGAACCGGGTGATGGTTTCGGTCTTGATCTGGTCGGCCCCGGTCTGGCGCTTCACCTCCGCGCGGGCGGCCGACAAAACAGCGCCCGGATCCGGGACCGACTTCCGAACGTGGCGCGGCACAGCGACTTTCGTCAACCGGCGCGACGCGCTCAGGATGGTGTCCCGGTCGAACGCGTCGATCGCCGCGGCGACGGCCGATTTGGGGTCGTACAGGGCCGAGGTCGTCACCAACAGCTGGGCGATGTCGGATTGCAGCTGCGCCTCGGTGGCGCCGTATTCGGCGTTGTGGAAGCCGCCGAAGAGCACGGCGCCATCGTCGACGGTGATCTCGTTGCCGCGCAGATCACCGTGCGCGATCTGCTGGTCGTTGAGGGCCCGCAGCGATTGCCACACCCGGTCCACCGGTATGGATTGCGCGCATCGGTCCAGCGGCGAGCCGTCGGGTGGCTTGTGCGAGTAGAGAATCCATCCACGGTCGAGGGTGGCGACCGCGATTGTGGAGGTGTTGGCCAGGCCCACCTCCCCGACGGCGATCGTCATCAACGCGCGATGCTCCACGGCGCGGCGCATGGACGTCACCAGCGGAGCGGTCTCGGTATCGCGCAGCCGCAGCTTTATCCAGAGTTGGCGCAGCGTGCCGCCGCTGCGCTGATGGGGGCCGTACAACTCGATCACCGCCGCGCGGTCGGACTGCTCGCATCCGGCCGACAGGACGAGCGGGCCGCGGCCGGCCGGCCGGATGACGGTGAGCCTCGAGACGACGAACCCCCGCCGGGCCATCGCGCGCACGGCCGCCTCCAAGGGCACCTCCAACGCCGGGGTGCCGACCACGAGTACCACCACCGAGCCGACGAGCCAGCCGACCGCCAGGCCCAGCAGGGCGCGGGCCGGCACGATCGCGCTGACCACGAGGTGGATCGGCACGAAGGCCAGCAGCAGCGCCCACCACCAGTGCCGCCACCGCGCGGGCAGCCACGGGCCCGAGACGGTCAGCACCGCCGCCAGCATGGCGATCCAGCGCGGATCGTCGAGGAACTGGCCCAACACGGTCTGCAGGCGTTCGGAGAGGTCGAAGTGCCAGCGCGGCGCCGAGAACCCGTTACCGCCAACCGACAGCGGTAGCGCCGCGAGCAGCGCGGCGGCCGCGTAGGCGCCGAGCAGTTTCCACTGCCGCCCGACGATCAGGCCGATCAAGATCATGAACGGCAGGGCCAGGATGGCCACGCCGTACCCGAGGTAGACCAGATCGGACTGTCGGGGGGAGAGCACCCCGACGATCTGGGAGATGGACTTTTCCAGCGCCTCCCATTGCGGCCGGGTGATCAGCGAGCTGGTGATCACCGCCGCGAGGAAGACCACGCTCGCCGCCAGGCGCAGGATGTCGTTGGTGCGCCGGGTCAGCGGCTGCAGCAAGCTGCCGGAAACGCTGATCTCGCGCCCGTCGACTCGCATGTGGTAATGATCCTTCGGATCCGTTCGGCGCCGCTGGCTGACCCCGCTCGCCGGCTCGCCGACAACTTAACGCCGATGCCCGGTTCCGCGACAGCGGCCACCCGCCCGGCGCGCGTAGGGTCGGGTAGGTAGGCGAGCTAGCGAATCGGAGGGCATGAGCGTGGGCAGAACCGATAACGACAGCTGGGAGATCACCGAGAGCGTGGGGGCGACGGCGCTGGGGGTGGCTTCGGCCCGGGCGGCCGAGACGCGAAGCGAGAACCCCTTGATCACCGATCCGTTCGCACAGGTCTTCCTCGACGCCGCCGGCGACGGGGTGTGGAACTGGCACTCGGCCCCGCAGCTGCCGGACGAGCTCGTCGAGGCCGAACCCCAGTTGCCGCTGCAGATGCAGGCGATGGTCGGCTACATGGCCTCGCGCACAGCCTTTTTCGACGAGTTCTTCCTCGCCGCGACGCGGGCGGGCATCCGTCAGGCGGTGATCCTGGCCGCCGGCCTGGACGCGCGGGCGTGGCGGTTGCAGTGGCCGGACGGCACAGCCGTCTACGAGCTGGATCAGCCCCGGGTCTTGGACTTCAAGTTGTCCACGCTGGCCGACCACGGGGCGCAGCCCGCGTGCAACCGGATCGCGGTCCCGGTGGATCTGCGCCACGATTGGCCGACGGCGTTGCGGCAGGCCGGGTTTGAGCCGTCGGCGCCCAGCGTGTGGTCGGCCGAGGGCCTGATGCCATACCTGCCGGCCGCGGCCCAGGAGTTGTTGTTCGACCGCGTGCACGCGCTCACCGCCCCCGGTAGCCGGGTGGCCGTGGAGGCGCTGGGGCCGAAGTTCCTCGACCCGGAGTTCCGCGCCAGGCGCCGCGAGCGGATGGACCGGGTGCGGGCGCTCATGGCGCGGGTGGACCCGGACCGGGAGGTGCCTAGGACCGACGAGCTGTGGTACTTCGAGGAGCGCGAGGACGTCGGCGACTGGTTCCGTCGTCACGGCTGGCGCGTCACGGTCACCCCGTCCGACGAGCTGATGGCCGGCTACGGCCGCGCGGCAGCCGACGAGGTCAAGGACGCGGTGCCGGGGAACCTGTTCGTGGCGGCCGAGCGGCCGGGCAGCTAGCGGGGATCCGCTTCCCCGCGGTGGCCGGCGCGCCAGTGCCGGTATCCGCGCCGCGCCGCGAACGCGCCGACGATGGCGGTGACGCACCAGACGGCGATGGCCGCGTACGCCAACGCCGACGAGCGGTTGCCGATCGAGGCGCCCAGCGCGGTGTAGACGAACGCTCGCGGCACCGACCCGACGAAGGCGCCAACGGCCATCTGCCACAACGGAACTCCGAACGCCCCGAACGCGTACGAGGCGAGCGCGTCGGAGATGCCCGGGACGAAGCGCTGACCGACGACGGCCCACAGCCCGCGGCGCTCGATCAGCGCGTCGATGCGGTCGCCCCGGTTGGGCCCCAACAGCGCCCGCGCGCTGTCCCGGCCCGCCCGGCGGCCGATGAGGCTCGCGACGACCGCGGTCCCCACCGTCGCGCCCAGGGTGACGAAGACGCCGAGCAGCGGACCGAACAGCAAGCCGCTGGCCGCGGCCAGCACCGCGCCCGGCACGAACAAGGCGCCCAGGACGGCCGACACCACGACGTAGGTGACCGGCGCCGCCGGCCCCGTCGCCGACACCACGTGCCGCACCTCGTCGACGTTGATCACCCGCGCGACGGCCACCAGATAGAACAGCACGAGCAGGAACACGACGAACACGCCCAGCCGCACGACGTGCGTGCGCCGCGACGCCGTGGGCTCCGGTGGGGAATCGTCGCCGTCGTCCATGCTGCAAGCGATTCTCCCGCACCGGCCAAACGCCTGACCGCTCGGGCGCGCTCGCCGTAGAGTTTCTCGGGGGCCGGCCTCGGGAAGGAGCAAACGCCATGGCGCTCAAATCGCTGACCGAGCTCGATCAATTCAAGGCCGCGCCGTTTCCGCCCGGCTATCCCGACACCACCCGAACGTTCTACAGCCCGGTCGACCGGGTGCATGACGCGCTCAAGGCGCTGTTGTCGTCGGCCGCCAAGACCATCGTGGTGGCGATGTACGGCTACGACGACGCGGAACTCAACTCCGTGCTGCAGTCGGCGCTGAACGACGAAAACATCTATGTGCAAATGAGTCTCGACTCCACTCAGGCCGCGGGTAAGTCCGAGCGCGCCCTGCTGGCCCCGTGGCTCAACGACAAGATCGGCAACAGCATCGCCATCGGCCACAGCGAGAAGTCGGCGATCATGCACCTGAAGATGGTGATCATCGACGGCGTCGACGTCATCACCGGTTCGACCAACTGGTCCACCGGCGGAGAATCCAAGCAGGACAACCAACTCACCGTGATCCGCGACCCGTACGTGTGCGCGGAAGCGAGGTCGAGAATCGACATCATCCACGACGCGATGCTCAAGCAGATGGCCGCGAAGGCGCACTAGGTGTAACCCGCGACTAGCCGGACGACTGCAACCGCTGCGCCAGCCCGGTCGCCCGCACCGCCCGGCGCTCGATGGCCGCGCGCACCGAAGCCTCGGAACCGGCCACCCGCACCTTGGCCTTCGCGCGGGTCACCGCCGTGTAGAACAACTCGCGCGTGAGCAGCCGCGAATCCTCCGGCGGCATCAGCACCGTCACCTCGTCGGCCTGGCTGCCCTGGCTCTTGTGGATCGTCATGGCGTGCATGGTTTCGATGTCGGTGAGCCGGCTGGTGGCGAAGCCCATCGTCCCGGTGGCGCCGGCGATGACCGCCCGCAGCCCGTCGTCGCCCATCACCACCACCCCGGTGTCGCCGTTGTAGACCTTGAGCCCATAGTCGTTGGCGGTCACCAACACTGGGCGCCCGGCGTACCAGCCCGACCAGCCCGGCTGCCCGGTCTCCTCGGTGAGCCAGCGCTCGACCTGCCGGTTCCAGTGCGACACCCCGTACGGCCCACGCCGGTGCGCGCACAACAGCCGGTGCTCGTCGAGTGCGGCCAGCGCCTCATCGGTGGCGCCGAGCAGCGCGGCCTGGCGCACCCGCAGCGCGTGCGGAACCAGCACCGCGCGCAGCCGGTCGGCCGGGGCGTCGGTGTCCAGCCACTCGATGTGCTCGCCGCCGGCCCTCAGCAGCCCCAGCACGCGGTCCGCGTCACCGGTGCGGATCGCCTCGGCCAGCGCGCCGATCGACTCGCCGAACCGGTGCGGGGTGCGCAGCGCGGCCACCCGCACGTCGTCGCGGGTGGAGAGCCCGTCCACCAGATCGGCCAGCACCGCGCCGGCTTCCACCGAGGCCAGCTGGTCGGGATCGCCCACCAGGATCAGCCGGGTATCGGGGCGCACCGCCTCCAGCAGGCGGGCCATCATCGTCAGCGACACCATCGACGTCTCGTCCACGACGATGACGTCGTGCGGCAGCCGGTTGCCGCGATTGTGCTTGAACCGCACCGACGTATCCGGCCGGGAACCCAGCAGCCGGTGCAGCGTCGTGGCCGGCAGGCCGGCCAGCCGCGCCCGGTCCGCCGCGTCCAGCCTGCGCACCTCGGCGGCCACCGCCTCGGCGAGCCGCGCGGCCGCCTTGCCGGTCGGTGCGGCCAGCGCGATCCGGGGCCGCGGCCGGCCGCCGAGCTCGGCCTGCCCGGCCAGCAAGGCCAGCAGGCGCGCCACCGTGGTGGTCTTACCGGTTCCGGGTCCGCCGGTCAGCACCGTAACCGCCTGCGACACGGCGATTTCGGCGGCTTCGCGCTGTTCGCCGTAGCCGGGCGGGAACAGTCGCTCGAAGGCGGGCAGCTCGCCGCCCGCCCGCGGAACGGACAGCGCGAGCAGGTCGTTGCACACCTGCTCTTCCTCGAGCCAATACCGGTCCAGGTACAACAGCTCGCCGAACAGCCGCAGCACCGGTGGCGAACCGAGCAACGGACTGGCCCGCACGGCGGCCATCCATTCGTCGGTGCCCGGCCACGGCAGGTCCGCGGCGTCCACCTGCTCCTGCACGGTCCGCAGATCCACGCACACCGAACCGCCCCGCAGCGCGCGCACCAGCAGGGCGACCGCCAGCGCCACCCGCTCGTCGGATTCGCCGGCGAGCGCGGTAAGCCGCTGCGCCACATGGACATCGGCGGCCTCGAAGACTCCGGCATCGGTGTACGTGCGCAGCAAGCCCTCGGCGGTGATCGCCTCGAGCGTCACGCGGCCGCCCTCCCGTCCAGCAGGTCCGACAGCCCTTCGATCAACGGCGGGGGCGGGCGCCAGCTGAACACCCCCGAGGGGTGGCCGTCGACGGCCGGTGTGGCCGCGCCGCACATCCCGCGCAGGAACAGGTAGAGGACACCACCAAGATGGCGGTCCGGGTCGTAGTCGCGCAGCCGCCACCGCAGGAACCGGTGCAGCACAACGCTGTACAGCAGCGCCTGCAGCGGATAATCCGAGTGCAGCATCGCCTCAACCAGCCGCGGCCGGTCGTAATCGGCGGACGTCAACGGGCGGTCTGGGTCGCCGAGCCAGTTGGTCTTGAAATCGACCACCAGATAGCGCTGCCCGGCGCCGTCGGGCACCCGCAACACGGCGTCGACCGATCCGGTGAGGTAGCCGCGCAGCGGCTGGTCGCCGAGCGGGCGACCGATCAACCTCTCGGCGTAGGGCGCCAGCGCGTCATCACCGGGCAGCCGCGCGCGCAGCAGGGCCCCCACGTCGGCCAGCCGGATGTCGGGTGCGGCCGTGCGCAGGTCCCCACCGGCCAGCGGGAACTCGAAGTCCAACTCGCGCAGCCGATCGCCGAGCCCGATCCGGCGCAGCGTCAGCCCGGCCGCCAACGGGCCCAGGGGCGTGTCGTGCATCGGCACCATGGCCGCGGCGAGCGCGGCGGGGGCCACGTCGACCGGCCACCACACCGAGTGGCTGCGGATGTGCGCCTCAAGCTCGGCGGCCAGATCGGGCGCGAGCGGGTCGGCAGTCTCCAGCACGGCGTGCACCAGCGTGCCGAACTTCACGCCCACCGGCAGGTCCGCCATCGGCGACGGCACGTCCGGCCCGGACGCCTTCTGGGACAAGGGCACATCGCCGGACTCGTCGTCCAGCTCGCTGACCTCCGGCTCGCTGCTCACGCCGGTGGACCCGAAGGTTTCCGTCACCCGGATCAGGCCGGAGTAGGAGGTGCGCCGCCACCCCGTGTCGATGGCGCGGTGGAAGTGGCGGCTGTCGAGGTTGGACGGCACCGGCTCGGACGGGACGGCCGGCGCCGCGGCCACGATCGACGGTTCGATCACCGGACCGCCCGCGGCCTCCCATTCACGCAATCGGGCCAGGGCGTCGTCGTCGGAGATCTTCGCGGGCTCACAGCGGTCGGGCACAAAGGGCTCTCCCGGCCGGCGGCCACGCAGCAGCCGCGAGAGCCCGCCGTTGGGCTCGTCGAACGCCGGTGACCACCACGCGACCACCTGCGACTGGGCGCGCGTCAGCGCGACGTAGGTGAGCCGGCTGTCGTCGCTGGCGTCCTCCTTGCGGCCCAATTGCTCGACGGCGTGGAAGTCCGGGGTGTCCTTGCCGCCGATGTGCAGGCAGCGCACGCCGGCGTCGTGGAACAACACCACGTCGCGGTCCTGGGTGTTGCGGTTGAAGGCGAACGGCAGGTACACGATCGGGTATTGCAGGCCCTTGCTCACGAACACCGTCATGATCTGCACGGCCGCCGCGTCGCTGTCCAGGCGCCGGTTGCGTTCGGGCGCGCCGGCGCGCTCCTCGCGCTGGCGGCGCAGCCAGTCGCGCAACGCGGGCAGGCTGGAACGGTCTCGGTGCGCCACCTCCTGCAGCAACTGCGCGATGTGCGCCAGGTCGGTCATCTGGCGTTCGCCGCCGTGCGCGGACAGCACGCGATCCGCCATGCCCGAAAGCTGTGCGGCCTCGAAGATGGCGGCGACGCCGCGTTCGCGGGCGTGGCCGGCCCACTCCCGCAACGTTTCCGCGACCCGATCGGTCAGCGCGTCGCCGCCGGCCGCCAGCGATTCGGCGGTCTCGCCGAAGAACATGGTGGCCGCCGCGGCGCGCACCACACCGGGCCGGTGCGGTTGGTCGAACGCCTCCAGCAGGCAGAGCCAGTCTTCGGCGGCGTCCGAGGCGAACACGTCGGTGTCACCGGTGTAGACCGCGGGCACGCCCGCGTCGCACAGCGCCCTGAAGCAGGCGGCGGCGTCCTTGTGCTTCTCCACGATTACGGCGATGTCACGGGCCTGCACCGGCCGGCCGGCGAACGTGGCGCCGCCGGCGAGCAGGGCGCGGATGTCGGCGGCGAGGTCGGCGCCGATGTGGGCCCGCAGATCGTCGATCGGCAGGTTCTGGATCCCGCTGCGCCCCAGCGTCTCTCGTCGCACCACCCGCAGCCGGAACGGATCATTGTGGGGGGCGCCGGCGAGCCGGTGCCCGCGGTGGTAGGCCTCGACGTCGTCCACCACAATCTCGGGGTCGCCAAGCTGGGCGCCGCGCAGCACCACCTGCAGGCGCCCGATGAGCGCCGCATCGCTGCGCCAATTGGTGGCCAGCGTCTTGCGCTCGCCGGCCGTCTCTGCCGCTCGCAGGTACGTCACGATGTCGCCGCCGCGGAACGCGTAGATGGCCTGCTTGGGGTCCCCGATCAGGATCAGGGTGGAGCGGCCGCTGAAGGCGCGGTCGATCACCTGCCATTGCACCGGATCGGTGTCCTGGAACTCGTCGACCATGACGATCGGCCAGCGGTGGTGCATGCGCACCCGCGCCGGGGAGTCCTCGGTGGCCAACGCGTCGGCCAGCCGGCTCAGCAGGTCGTCGTAGTCGAGGACGCCCATTCGCCGCTTGCGGGTATCCAATTCCGCCAGAACGTCTTTCGCGAAAGCAACGCAGACGGCGGCACGCGAACCCGGTTCGGGGTGCAGTGGGCGCAGCTCGGTCGACGGGTTCCTGACGACCTCGCGCGCCAGGCGCAGCGCCTCGCGGTAGGCCAGCGCCGGGTCGTCGCGCTCGCGCCCGAAGTGGGCGAGGTACTCATCGTCGACGATCTCGACGATCAGCTCGTCGAGGCTCTCGAGCAACGTCACGTTCGCGGCGGTGTCGCCGGCCACGCCCAGCGATTTCAGCACCAGTTGGCAGAACTGGTGCGTGGTGGCGATGGTCGCCGCATCGAAGCCGGCCAGCGCGTCACGCAGGCGCTGCCTGCGCAGCGCGCGCTCGTCGTCGCCGCCGGCCAGCAGGTAGGCGACCAACTCGTTGTCGCCGCACGCCGACGGATCGTCGAAAGCCATTACAGCTGCCACCATTTGGCCGCGCACGCGCTCGCGCAGCTCCTGGCTGGCGGCCCGGCCGAACGTGATGAGCAGCATCTGGTCCAGCGTCGCCGCGCCCTCGGCGATGTAGCGGGTCACCAGGCCGGCCAGCGCGAACGTCTTGCCGGTGCCCGCACTGGCCTGCAACACCGTAGTGGACCGATCGGCGGGCAGCGGGCCGAGCAGATCGAAGCGCGCGATCACCTGGGTCACGGCCTGCCCTCCGCGCGCAGCATCGGCAGCCAGACTCGCGCGGCGTACGCGCCCAGCCGATTGTCTTCGCCGTCGCATTCCTCGCCCGGCCGCACGGGCCGCATCAGGTCGGCCAACCGGGTGTTCTTGCCCCAGGCCCGCAGGTGGGCGGGCTCCTCGCGCTCCCACTTCCACCGATGCTCCGCCTCGCGCAGCGGATCGTCACCGCAGTGCCGCGCGGCCGCCCACGCGTAGGACGTCTTGACGGGCAACGGAATCGGCTCCCGACGCCCGGCGTCGTAGATGGCCACCAGCTCACGCAGCGCCGCCGCGGCGTCGTCGTGCGGCCGTCCCAGCGCCTCCACCCGCGGGGCGGTGCCCCGCTTGCGGCGGCCGATGCACACCGCCGACCAGTCGCGGCCGGGGTCGTGAGCGGTCAACGCCAGCAACGGAATCCACGACTCGAGCAGGTGCCTGCCGTCCAGCCGGGAGTAGGTCACCGACACCAGCCGCTCCCCGTACACCGGGGACACGGTGCCCGTGAGCCGCCGCCCCCCGCCGAGATCGATGTCGACGTCGTACGCGCGCGCATCGGCCCGGCGGTGCTCCCGCGCGGCGGCCGCCAACAGGGCGGCCTGATCGCGGATCTCGGTCGCCGCGCGCCATCCCAGTTGGCCCGGCGGCAGCGTGCCCCGCCGCCACTCGGCCTGCCGGGCGTCGTCCGGGGCCCAGCCCCGCAGCATGTCGCCCAGCATCCGGTCGCCGACCGTCCACTCCTCGAGCCCGTCGAGGTCGACCGGCATGGCGTCCTGCACGCCGTCTACATCCCGCGGCAGCGTGAACTCCAGGGCGCGAAAGAAACCCTTGACCGGGTCCTTGAAGAAGGCGACGAGGTCGGCGACGATGACGTCGTCCGCGGGTGGGGGCGGCAGCGGCCCGGAAATGAACTTGGGCGCATCCCGACGCTCGCCCGAGGCCACGCGCGCCGCCCGCAGCACCGTCGGGTCGAAGCTGAACGGGACCTCTGGCACCAGCCTGCCCGGGATGACGTTGCGAACGTCGAACGGCTGCAACGGATGCGCGACGACCACGCGGTCGCGCACCTTGCCCATCGTGGTGATGTCCAGGGTGTCCAGCAGCTCGGCCAGCGGCACCGCCGGTGGGCGCGCCTGGCCCGAGTACTCGTTGGCGCCGGTATAGGTGACCACCAGCTTCTCGGTGGCCGCGCCGATGGCGTCGAGCAGCAATTGCCGGTCCTCGGAACGGATGTCGCGATCGCCGGTCATCGGGTCACGGGCCAGCGCGTCGTCGCCGTCGACGACGCCGAGCCGGGGGAACACCCCGTCGTCGAGGCCCACCAGGCACACCACCCGGTGTGGCACCGAGCGCATCGGGACCATGGTGCACACCGTCAGGGTGCCCGTGCGGAAGTTGGCCCGCGTCGGACGCCCGGCGAGGCGGCCGTCCAGGAGGGCCCGGATGTCGGGCAGCCGCAACACGGTATCGGCCCGCGCCCCCGCGTCGGCCAGGGTGGCAGCGAATTCCCGTTGCAGCTGGCCGGCCTGCCACGAATCGGCGTCGTCGACTTGCGTCAACAGGTCGATGCCGCCGGCCAGCGCGGCCAGCCAGTCGCGCAACGGCCGCGCGCCCGTCAGTGAGTCGACCACCCGCTGCAGCCGGGCCACGAATTCGGCGAACTGGCCGGCCAATTGGACGCGGTTGCTGCTGACGTCGTCGAGTGGCAGCGTCGCGTCGATCCAGGCGTGCGAGTCGTCGGACATCGCGACGCCGGCCAGCACCCGGTCGATGCCGAAACGCCAAGTGTTGTGCACGAAGTCGACGTGGTAGGGCCGCCGGTGCTCCTGATCGAATCCCCACCGGATGTTGGCCTGCCGGACCCAGCGGGTGATGGCCTCCAGGTCGTCGTCGGTGAAACCGAACCGGGCGCGCACCGGCGCCGCCTCGGCGAAGTCGAGCACCTCGCTGGCGGTCGCCCGGCTGCCCGCCAGCGCCAGCAACTGCGAGGCGATCCCGAGCAGCGGATTGGTTTGCAGCGGAGAGCGATCCGCGAGCCGCACGCGCAACCGGTGCGCGGGATGCGCGCCGTGCACGACGTCGCCGAGCCCGAAGTCGGCGACGATCAGCGGCGCGTACGTCTCGATGTCCGGACACATCACCAGGATGTCGCGCGGCTCGAGGGTCGGGTCGTCCTGCAGCAAGCCGAGCAGCACCTCGCGCAGCACGTCGACCTGGCGCGCCGGCCCGTGGCAGTTGTGCACCTGCACGGAACGGTCGGTGGCGGCGAGGTTACGGCCTTGGGGCCGAACGGCATTGGCGGCGATGTCGGACTGGAGCCAGCCGAGCAGCGTGTCGGTGCGGTCCGGGCCGGGCAGGTATTCGTCGGTCTGCGGGTCGGCGGGCAGGCCGCGTTGCAGTTCGCGCAGGTCGCGTCCGAGCGTCGCCAGCAGCGGATGACCCACGCCGCGGTGGCTGGTGTCGAGTCGGCGGGGGATCGCGCCGCGGGTGTCGGCCAACGCGCGCCACAGCTGGTCGCTGGGATGCGGCAGCCACAGGTGCAGGTCGTGCCGGGCGGACACCGCGTCCAGCAGCTCAATGTCGGTGCGCGCCAACCGGGTGTGTCCGAACAGCGACAGCCGCTCGGGAAGGCCGGTGCGGCCGTCGCGCAGCCGGGCCACGGCCGCCTGATGCCGGATGTGCGGGGGATCGGCGGGCACAGCGGCCACCAGGGTCCGCCAGAGCTCCGGCTGCCAGGCCAGGTCGGGGTCGAGGTCACCGGTGTCGCCGGCGAGCCAGTCGGCGAGGAGCCGCGGACGCTGCCTGGCGTACGAGGCGAACAGGCCGGCCAGCCGGCGCGCCACCGCGTAGCGGCGTCCGAGGCGCAGCTCGGCCTCCGTCTCCGTCGGCGCGAAGTGGCCCAAATGTGTTGCCAGGGTGCGACACCACGGCTCGTCCAGCGAGCAGTCGATGGCCCGCAGCAACGGCCAGGCCATCGCGTCGGCCGACCATGGGTCCTCGTCGGCCGTGCCGGTGAGCTCCGCGATCAGGGAGCCGGGGCTGCGGAACGCCACCCCGGCGCACACCCCGTCGCCGCCGCGGCCGCGGCCGAGCACGTGCGACAACCGCTGACTGAGCCAGCGCTCCACGCCGCGCGCCGGCACCAGCACCAGCTCCTCCGCGAACGGGTCGGTCGGCGGGTTGGCCAGCAGGGCGCCCAGGCCGTCGGCAAGGAGGTCGGTGCGCTCGGCACGGTGGAGATGAAGCGACATCGCGGTGCCACGATAGCCCCGGCCACCGACAGGAGTGGCTGGTTGGGCCTACTTGGCCAGCGTGAACTGGTTGACGTCGATGTAGCCGTCGCGGAAGGCGTTGGCGCAACCGGTCAGGTACCGCATGTAGCGCTGGTAGACCTCTTCGGACTGGATCGCGACCGCCTCGCTGTGGTGCGCCTCCAACGCCGCGGCCCAGAGGTCGAGCGTGCGGGCGTAGTGCAGCTGCAGCGACTGCCTGCGGGCCAGGTTGAAACCCATCTTCGACGCGTGGAACTCGACCATCTCGATCGGTGGCAGCTGGCCACCCGGGAAGATTTCGGAGGCGATGAATTCGTTGAAGCTGGTCTGCTCTTCGGTCATCGGCAGGCCCCGTTCGACGATCTGCTCCGGGGGCAGCATGGTGATCGTGTGCAGCAGCATCACCCCGTCGTCGGGCAGGAGGCTGTAGGCCCGCTGGAAGAAATCGTCGTAGCGGTCATAGCCGAAGTGCTCGAACGCGCCGATGGAGACGATCCGGTCGACGGGCTCGTCGAACTGTTCCCAGCCCTGCAGCAGGACCCGCCTGCGGTGCGTGGTGTTCATCGCGTCGAACATCTTCTGCACGTGCGCGGCCTGATGCTGGGACAGCGTCAACCCGACCACGTCCACGTCGAATTTCTCGATCGCGCGCCGCATCGTGCCGCCCCAGCCGCAGCCGACATCCAGCAACGTCATGCCGGGCCGCAGGCCCAGTTTTCCGAGCGACAGGTCCATCTTGCGCAGCTGCGCCTCTTCGAGGGGGATGTCGCGCATCCGGTCGAAGTAGGCACAGCTGTAGGTCATCGTGGGGTCGAGGAACAGCCGAAAGAAATCGTCGGACAGGTCGTAGTGCGCCTGGACATCCTCGAAATGCGGCGTCAGGTTTTCGGTCATGCCGGCAAATGCGCCTTCCTGAATCGGGGCCATTCAGCTGGTACACGAGTGGGCGGCGCAGCTGGTTCACCATGGCTTCCCGCAACTGCCGGAATGAAAACTCGAGCGGGCACATCCGGGGAATTCGGACGACCATACCCCCGTTGACAGCGAAATTGGCCGAAAAGCTACAGGAGGACGCGCGCATGGAGGCTTGGGACGCGATCCGCGCCCGCCGCAACGTCCGGCAGTACACGCCGGATCCGGTTTCCGAGGACGACCTGAACCGCATCGCCGAGGCCGGCTGGCGCGCGCCGTCGGCGAAGAACCGGCAACCCTGGGACTTCGTGATCGTCACCGACCGCGGCCGGCTGCGGGAGCTGTCGACGGTCTGGCAGGGCGCCGGGCACATCGCCGGCGCGGCGGCCGCGATCGCGATCGTCGTGCCCGTCCCGCCCGACGAGCGCCGGGTGATCACCGACAACTACGACGTCGGGCAGGCCACGATGGCGATGATGATCGCGGCGACGGACCTCGGCATCGGCACCGGGCATTCGTCGGTGGGCGACCAGGCACGGGCGCGCGCCATCCTGGGCGTCCCGGAGGACCGGCTGGTCGCCTTCCTGCTCGGCCTCGGCTACCCGGCCGACCGCCCCCTCGCTCCGATCCGCAAGCCGAACCGGCGGCCCTTCTCCGAGGTCGTGCACCACGGTCGGTGGTGACCGCAGCCGTCGTAAGCTCGTTGCCGTGCACGACCACCGCGGTGACTACGGAATAGACGGGTCGTTTCACACCATCTCGGCGCGCGGGCAGGTGATGGGCATCGCCGCCCAAACCGCCGCCCTGGCCGGGTGGTCCGCGATCAGCTGGGCGCGCGGCAAGCGGGTGACCGCGGCCCTCGCGGCGAGTTCGGCCCTCGGAATCGCTTCGAGCGCAGCCCTTTACGCGTACGCGACGCGGGCGGGCAAGTTTGTCGTCTGGGACCGGATACTCGACGATCTCGGGTTGACCGGCGCCGAAACGGTGCTCGACCTCGGCTGCGGCCGCGGCGCGGTGCTGATCGCGGCGGCCAAGCGGTTGCCGGCGGGCCGCGCGATCGGCGTCGACCTGTGGCGCGCCGACCAGACGGACAACTCCCCGGACGCCACGATGGCCAATGCGGCGCTGGAGAACGTCGCCGACCGCATCGAGGTGCGCACCGGCGACATGACCGCCCTGCCGTTCGCCGACGACAGTGTCGACGTGATCGTCAGCAACCTGGCCATCCACAACATTCCGACGCGCGCGGGCCGGCGCAAGGCTCTCGACGAAGCGGTGCGGGTGCTGCGCCCGGGCGGCCGGCTGGCCGTCGCGGACCTGTGGGAGACCCGCCAGCACGCCGCGCACCTGCGGGAGCTGGGTTGGCGAAACGTGCGGCGCCGCAACCTCGGGTGGCGGATGTACTACGGCGGTCCGTGGTTTTCCACGCGCCTGGTCACCGCGACGAAGCCCCGGTGAGGCCGCGCGTGCATGCTGGGGGCCATGAACAGACATGAGATCACCGAGCAGATCGTGCTGGCGCGCCTTCGGCTCGGCCTGACCTGGCAGCAGCTGGCGGACGCGATCGGCCGGCCGGTGTTGTGGACGACCTCGGCGCTGCTGGGCCAGCACCCCATCCCCCCAGAGCTGGCAACGATTCTCGTCGAGAAGCTGGGGCTGGACGACTCGGTGGTCGGTGTGCTGGCCGCGCCGCCCCTGCGCGGCGGTTTGCCCACCGCCGTGCCGACGGACCCCACCATCTACCGGTTCTACGAGGCGCTGCAGGTCTACGGCGGCGCCATCAAGGAGCTGATTCACGAGCAGTTCGGCGACGGCATCATGAGCGCCATCAACTTCAGCGTCGACCTGCAGAAGAAATCGCATCCGTCGGGCGATCGCGTGGTGGTGACCCTGGACGGGAAATTCCTTCCCTACCAATGGGTTTCGGCTGATTAGCCGGTGCCCGCCGGTCCAGCTGACCGGTGCAAGGGGTTCCGGGGAGCGGGGTGAAGTGACGGCACGCCGCGCGCGTGTCACACTGGCGACGAGGAGGCGAAGGGAACGCGGTGGCGGCTAGCAGCGGCCACCGCGTTCGCCGTTTTAGTCCACCAATACCTGCGGTGAGAGCTCCCTACAGCCCGAATTCGGCCTCGATGCCGTCGATCCCGGCGCGAATGGCCTTCAGCGCGTCGGCGCGGGCGCGCAATTTCGTTGCGGCGTGGGCATGTTGGTGCAGGCCCGCGAATTCGCGCGCGGCCTCCTCGGCGCGGCTCACCACCATCTCCGGCAGCACGATCTCGTCGACGAAGCCGGCGGCCAGCGCGGTCTCACCGAAGAACGTCTTGGCCAGCCCGGCGGCCTGCTGGTACGCCGACTGCGTCAGCCGCAGCTTCATGATCTCCAGCGCCGCGTACGGGATGACCATGCCGATCGCCACCTCGTTGGCCTGAATGTTGTAGGCGTGCGCGGCCACCCGATGGTCGCCGGACGACAGCAGGAACGCCCCCATCGCGATGGCGTGGCCGGTGCAGGCCATCACCACCGGCTTGGGGTGGGACAACAGCCGGTACGACAGCTCGAAGCCGCCCCGCAGCATGTCGATCGCCGGCTGCGCCTCGCCGGAGGTGAGGATCTTCAGGTCGAACCCGCCGCTGAACACCCGCTCGTTCCCGGTGATCACCAGCGCCCCGGCGTTGTCCGCCTCGGCCCGGTCGATCGCCTCGCCCAGGGCCTGCTGCATCGTGGGTCCCAGGGCGTTGACCTTGCCGTCGTCCATCCGGATGACCGCGATGGAATCCTTGAGGCTGTAGTGGACCGGGCCGCTCATCGGTTGCTGGCTCCTTGCCGTCACGCGTGCTGATTGTGGTGTTTGCCGAGGTCGTCCTCGGCCTCACTCCAGCGCAGGCTGACATCGGTGGGGTCGTCGAGCTGGCGGGTGCGCCACCGGTCCTGCGTTTCCCGCACGGCACCGTTGATCCGTTCGATCTCGCTGCGGAACACCTCGGGACGGGTTTCCTTGCTCGCGTAGTGGAAGTAGGTGAGCAGGCCGCGCAGCAGCTCCAGCTTCTGCTTCTCCCGCTTCGCCAGGTCGTGGGTGGTCAGCAGCTCGATGCGCTGAACGGGGGGCAGCGAGTCCCAGTCCAGCACCACCTCGGTTTCCAGCGGGAGGCGTTCGCGCTCCCAGAACCGCCGACCGCGCTTGGGCTCCGGGGTGTCGAAGTAGCGGATGGTGCCGGTGAAGCGGGACTCGATCCCGCTGCCGATCTCGGCGCGGTCGAGCGCCGAATCCCACACCATGCGCCACTCCTGGCCCGGGGCCAGCACCGGCAACGCGCGGGGGAGCCGCAGCTCGACGACGTCGGCGTAGCCGTCGGTGGCGTTCTCGTATTCGGCGACCGTCGGCGGGTTCATGAAGGAGAACGTGATGTCGTAGGCCGCCCTCTGGCCGAAGTTCCTGACCACCAACTCGATCACGTGCCAGTCGGCGGGATGCGGTTCCATGAACATCGCGACCTGCGGCCGGGTCTGCTCAGCGGCGAGCCGACGATTGCGGGTGATCTGCCGGTTGGTGAAGATCAAGGTGATGGCCGCGAGCGCGATCGCCGCCCACGCCGCCCACGCGATCCAGGTGCTGGACCCGACGTTGGTGATTCCGTGCCAGCTGTCCTGGATCCACCCCATGGAATCCACCCTCCGCTTATATCACAGGCCGGTTGCCGCTTCGTTCGGTCGGCGGCCTCAGCCGCCCATCAACATTCGCCATTGGGCGAGGTCACGGGCCCGATAGACGTAGTTGGAACGCTTGACTTCCGACAGCGCCGCGCTGGGCTCCGCCGAGTACCAGTGCCCGGGGAACACGGTCGGGTCGCCGGGCAATGTCGCGAGTTGCTGCAGGCTGCGGTACATCTCGTCGGAGTCGCCGCCGGGAAAGTCGGTGCGGCCGCAGCCCTCCAAGAACAACGTGTCGCCGGCGACGAGGCGGCCGTCGAGCAGGAAGCACTGGCTGCCGGGCGTGTGACCCGGGGTGTGCAGCAGCTCGATCTCGATGTCGCCGATGCTGACCTTGTCGTGGTTCTCGTGGGCCGTGAGGTCCCCGAGGCCGATCCCGGTGACGCGCGAGACCCATTGCGCCTCAAGGGCATTGACGTGCACCGGCACAGCTTTGCGCTCCAGTAGATCGGCCAGGCCCTGCAGCGAGAAGCCCATCATCGATCCGCCCACGTGGTCTGGGTGGTGGTGGGTCACCAGCACGCCGGACAGGTGCATGCCGTCGGCCTCGAGCGCGTCGAGGAGATCACCGGCCGCGTACGCGGGGTCGACCACCACGCAGTCGCCCGATTGGCGGTCCCCGATCAGGTAGGCGAAGTTGCGCATCTGGGTCGCGAACATGTCGCCGGCGGCGAAGTCGCGCCCGGAGAGCAGTTGCCGAAAGTACAGCCGGTCTGTTGACACGTGATCAGCCTAGGACCCGCCCTTCGACGGCCCGCAGCGCCGCCGCGAAGTTTGCCGAACACCCCCCGCGAGCAGCGATTGGCCGCCGGTGGCATGGGTATTGTTGGCGCATGAGGAAGAAGGTCGAAATCGAGATCGACGTCGATCTCATTGACGAGGCGATCCGCCGCTTCCATCTGGCCGACGCCCGCGAGGCCGTCAACCTCGGGTTGCGCACGCTGCTCGCCGAAGCCGATGCCGATGAATCGAACGAGGTGTACGACGAATTCAGCGACCTCAGCGCCTGGCAGCTGCGTCGCGGCGGCGGCGGCGACGCTCCCTAAAGCCCGTTTGGTCCGGTTGTGGGCCAGGTTGTACCCTCTTTTAGGCCCGCGGCACTGCCGATTCGGGTGAACGGCCCCCTTAGCTCAGTCGGTAGAGCGTTTCCATGGTAAGGAAAAGGTCAACGGTTCGATTCCGTTAGGGGGCTCGGCGGACGCCGAGCAGGCGTGGCGGCCCCGACCCCTGGGGTGGTCAGAGGCGATGTAGCTCAGTCGGTTAGAGCGAACGACTCATAATCGTTAGGTCGCCGGTTCGAGTCCGGCCATCGCTACAACACAACAACGCGCGGCGAGAGCCCCGCGAGAAGGAACCGAGAGAGAACCGTCATGGCTTCCAGTACCGATGTACGGCCGAAGATCACCTTGGCCTGTGAGGTGTGCAAGCACCGCAACTACATCACCAAGAAGAACCGCCGGAACGACCCGGACCGCATGGAGCTGAAGAAGTTCTGCCCGAACTGCGGCAAGCACCAGGCGCATCGAGAGACGCGCTAGCGGGAACCTGCGACCGATTATTCGTCACTGACTAGGTAGATTTTAGAGCCGTGCCGTTAAGCGAGAGCATCGTCGGGATGCACTACCGCTATCCCGACCACTACGTCGTGGAGCGGGAGAAGATCCGCGAGTACGCGGTCGCCGTGCAGAACGACGACGCCTTTTATCTCGAGGAGAAGGCGGCGGCCGACCTGGGCTACGGGAGCCTGCTCGCGCCGCTGACGTTCATCTGCGTGTTCGGCTACCAGGCGCAGACGGCGTTCTTCGCGCACGCGAACGTCGCCGTCCAGGACGCGAAGATCGTGCAGGTCGACCAGGTGCTGAAGTTCATGGCGCCGATCGTGGCGGGCGACAGGCTGTACTGCGACGTCTACGTCGACTCGATGCGGGTTTCGCACGGCACCCAGATCATCGTGACCAAGAACATCGTCACCAACCAAGCCGGTGACGTCGTGCAGGAGACCTACACGACCCTGGCGGGCCGTGCCGGTGAGGATGGAGAAGAGGGATTTTCTGATGCCACTGCGTGAGTTCAGCTCGGTGAAGGTGGGCGACCAGCTTCCCGAGAAGACCTACCCGCTGACCCGGCAGGACCTGGTGAATTATGCGGGTGTCTCGGGTGACCTGAACCCGATTCACTGGGATGACGAGATGGCCAAGGTCGTCGGGCTGGACACCGCGATCGCGCACGGCATGCTGACCATGGGCATCGGCGGCGGGTACGTCACCTCGTGGATCGGTGACCCCGGCGCGGTCACCGAGTACAACGTGCGGTTCACCGCGGTGGTCCCGGTCCCCAACGACGGCAAGGGCGCCGAGCTGGTCTTCAGCGGCCGGGTGAAGTCCGTCGACCCGGAAACCAAGTCCGTGACCATTGCGCTCACGGCGACCACCGGCGGCAAGAAGATCTTCGGCAGGGCCATCGCGTCCGCGATTCTCGCGTAGCCCATGGCGCTCAAGACCGACATCCGGGGAATGATCTGGCGGTACCCGGACTACTTCGTGGTGGGGCGTGAGCAGCTTCGGCAGTTCGCGCAGGCCATCAAGAACCGCCACCCCGCCCATTTCGACGAAGACGCGGCCGCCGAACTGGGTCACGACGCGATCGTGGCGCCGCTGACCTATGCGACCATCTTCGCCAAGCTGGTCCAGCTGGATTTCTTCCGGCACGTCGACATCGGCATGGAAACCCTGGTGATCGTCCAGGTCGACCAGCGGTTCGTGTTCTCCAAGCCGATCAAGGCCGGCGACAAGCTCTGGGCGCGGATGGACATCCACTCGGTGGACGAGCGGTTCGGCGCCGACATCGTCGTCACCAAGAACACCTGCACGAACGAGCGGGGCGAGGTGGTCTTGCAGTCCTACACCACGCTGATGAGCCAGTACGCCGACCAGTCGGCGAACCTCAAATGGGACCCGGAGTCCGGCCAGGTCATGAGAACGGCGTAATTAGTATCTGACTCGCGCGTCGATGTACACTCGGACCTCGGGGTTTTCCCAGCATTAGCGCGCTTTCCGGGATTCGAGCAATCGGGGAGCGCGCGTGTCATGTAAGCCCCGGTAGGTAAGCGCAGGTTGGCCTGCCAACCGCGAAGGGGCGTAGCTCAACTGGCAGAGCAGCGGTCTCCAAAACCGCAGGTTGCAGGTTCAAGTCCTGTCGCCCCTGCTGACTTGAAAGTCGTGCCATGGTGGACACTGGAATAGTGGCCTTCACCACCGGGACGGCCCGCGGGACACGAGCAAACTTAAGGAGCATGCGGTGAGCGACGAAGGCGAAGCTGCCAACGACGCCACAAGCGACGGCGCTGACAGGGAGGACGACCGCGCGAGTGGCGGCCGGACCGCTGTGGTGACGCGGCCGCAGCGCCCCAGCGGCAAACGATCCCGGCAGCGGGCGGCCGATGCCGGCGACGACGCCGACGTAGAATCGGCGGGCGAGGTCGAGGCCGCCAAGGAGGACAAGACCGCCAAGGGCGGCAAAGCCAAGAAGGCCAAAAAGCCCAAGAAGCCCGGGGACCGTTCGGCCAACCCGTTCGTGTTCGTCTTCAACTACCTCAAGCAGGTGGTTGCGGAGATGCGGAAGGTCATCTGGCCCAACCGCAAGCAGATGCTCACGTACACGTCGGTGGTGCTGGCGTTCCTGGCCTTCATGGTGGCGCTGGTCGGCCTCGCGGACTTCGGCCTCACCAAGCTTGTGCTGCTGGTGTTCGGCTGAGCGAGAAGATAGAGAGGACTAAACCGTGACTACCTTCGACGGTGACACGTCCGCGGGTGAAGCGGTCGACGTAGAAGAGCGCGCCGAGGACACCGAGGCCCAGGAGACGACCGAAGAAGCCACTTCGGCCGAGGCGCCCGAGGAGTCGGTCGAAGAGGTCGACCCGGCGGCCGCGCTCAAGGCGGAGCTGCGCAGCAAGCCCGGTGACTGGTACGTCATCCACTCCTACGCGGGCTACGAGAACAAGGTGAAAGCCAACCTCGAGACGCGCGTGCAGAACCTGGACGTCGGCGACTACATCTTCCAGGTCGAGGTGCCCACCGAAGAGGTCACCGAGATCAAGAACGGTCAGCGCAAGCAGGTCAACCGCAAGGTGCTGCCCGGCTACATCCTGGTGCGCATGGACCTGACCGACGACTCGTGGGCCGCGGTGCGCAACACGCCGGGCGTCACCGGGTTCGTCGGGGCGACATCGCGACCGTCGGCGCTGACGCTGGACGACGTGGTCAAGTTCCTGCTGCCGCGGGGCGCGGCCAAGAAGGCCGCCAAGGGCGCCGCTACCACCGCGGCCGCCGCCGAGGCCGGCGGGCTGGAGCGCCCGACCGTCGAGGTCGACTACGAGGTCGGCGAATCGGTGACGGTCATGGACGGGCCGTTCGCCACGCTGCCGGCGACCATCAGCGAGGTCAACGGCGAACAGCAGAAGCTCAAGGTGCTGGTGTCGATCTTCGGCCGGGAGACGCCGGTGGAGTTGACGTTCAGCCAAGTCTCCAAGATCTAACGGGGCGATCAAGCCCAGTCACGGAAGGAATACCGAACACTCATGGCCCCGAAGAAGAAAGTCGTTGGGCTGATCAAGCTGCAGATCCAGGCCGGCCAGGCCAACCCCGCGCCGCCGGTCGGACCCGCGCTCGGCCAGCACGGCGTCAACATCATGGAGTTCTGCAAGGCCTACAACGCGGCCACGGAGAACCAGCGCGGTCAGGTCATCCCGGTGGAGATCACGGTCTACGAGGACCGCAGCTTCACCTTCACGCTCAAGACGCCGCCCGCGGCGAAGCTGCTGCTGAAGGCGGCCGGCGTGGGCAAGGGCTCGGCCGAGCCGCACAAGACCAAGGTCGCCAAGGTCACCTGGGACCAGGTCAAGGAGATCGCCGAAACCAAGAAGACCGATCTCAACGCCAACGACATCGACGCGGCCGCCAAGATCATCGCCGGCACCGCCCGGTCGATGGGGATCACCGTCGAATAGGCGGGCATAGTTCGACCCCGTGGGAGGGCCAGCTTCGGCCCGCCGACCACGACCCAACACCAGATTGGATGAATCAATGAGCAAGAACAGCAAGGCATACCGCGCGGCCGCCGAGAAGGTGGACCGCAACAACCTGTACAGCCCGCTGGAGGCGGCCAAGCTCGCCAAGGAGACGGCGTCGGCCAAGCAGGACGCGACGGTCGAGGTGGCGATCCGGCTCGGCGTCGACCCGCGCAAGGCCGACCAGATGGTGCGCGGCACCGTCAACCTGCCGCACGGCACCGGCAAGACGGCCCGCGTCGCGGTGTTCGCGGTGGGCGACAAGGCCGAGCAGGCGCAGGCCGCCGGCGCCGACATCGTCGGCAGCGACGACCTGATCGAGAAGATCCAGGGCGGCTTCCTGGACTTCGACGCCGCGATCGCGACGCCCGACCAGATGGCCAAGGTCGGCCGCATCGCCCGCGTGCTGGGCCCGCGCGGCCTGATGCCCAACCCCAAGACGGGCACCGTGACCCCGGACGTGGCCAAGGCCGTGGCCGACATCAAGGGCGGCAAGATCAACTTCCGCATCGACAAGCAGGCCAACCTGCACTTCGTGATCGGCAAGGCGTCCTTCGACGAGAAGGCCCTCGCCGAGAACTACGGCGCCGCGCTTGATGAGGTGTTGCGGCTCAAGCCGTCCGCCTCGAAGGGCCGCTACCTGAAGAAGATCACCGTGTCGACGACCACGGGCCCGGGCATCCCGGTGGACCCGTCCGTCACGCGCAACTTCGCGGAGGCCTGAGGCCTGAGGCCTAGCCGCCGCACTCGGCGATGCGGCGCCGCAGAAACTCGCGGCCCGGCTCGGAGCCGTTGAGCGCCAACGCCTTTCGATACCAGGAGGCGGCGTCGGCCGGCCTGCCCGCGCGCCGCAGTAGGTCGGCGCGCACGGTCGCGTGCAGGTTCGAGCGGCTCAACCGGGGGTCGTGCGCCACCTCGTCGAGGGCGGCCAGCCCGGCGTCGGGGCCGTCGCGAAGGCCGACCGCCAGCGCGCGGTTGGCGCGCACCACCGGCGAGTCGGTCACCCGCAGCAGCCGGTCGTAGGCCGCGCAGATGGTGGCCCAGTCGGTCTGCTCCCAGGACGGCGCCGTCGCGTGCAGCGCGGCGATCACCGCCTGCGGCAGATAGGGGCCCGTCGACCCCTCGGCCCGGCGGAGCCGATCCAGCCCCCGGGCGATGCGGCCGCGGTCCCACCGGCGGCGGTCCTGTTCCTCCAGCGGCACCAGCATCCCGCTGTCGTCGACGCGGGTGGCCCGCCGCGAATCGTGCAGCAGCATCAGGGCGGCCAGCGCGTGCGCCTCGGGCTCCTGCGGCATCAGCGCGCACAGCTCACCGGCCAGCCGGATCCCCTCGTCGCACAGCTCGTCGCGAATCGCCGACGGGCCCGCCGTGGACCAATAGCCCTCGGTGAACACCGAGTAGATGCAGGCCAGCACGTGCGGGGTGCGTTCGGGCAGCAGCTCGGCCGGCGGCACCCGCAGCGGGATGTTGGCGTGCCGAACCTTGTTCTTGGCGCGCGTGATTCGCTGGCCGATCGCCGCCTCGGTCTGCAGCAGCGCGCGGGCGATCTCGGTGACGGTCAGCCCGGACACCAGCCGCAGGGTGAGCGCCAGCTGTGACGGGCGGTCCAGGGCGGGGTGCGCGCAGGTGAACATCATCCGCAACTCGTCGTCGGGGACGGGGGACGGATCGGTGTGATCGGTGCGGGCCCGAATCTCGTCAACCACGGCCGCCAATTCCTTTCCTGGGCGGGCGGATTCGCGGCGCAGCCGGTCGCGGGCGCGGTTGCGGGCCACGGTCACCAGCCAGCCCCCCGGGTTGGCCGGCATGCCGTCGCGGCCCCAGCTGCGCAGCGCCTCGGCGCAGGCCTCCTGGACGGCGTCCTCCGCGACGGTGAGGTCGCCGGACCACCGCGCGAGCGCGGCGACCGCGGGTCCCCACTCCTGCCGAAAGACGCCGTCCAGGTTGGGCATTCGCGACGGTTAAAGCGCGGAGAGGCCGGCCAGTTGACGCACCTGCACGGTCGAAGCTGGGATCATCGACGCCAGCTTGACGGCCTCGTCGCGATCCGCGGCGCCGAGCAGGTAGACGCCGGTGGCGATCTCGGCGCCCTCCACGTAGGGCCCGTCGGTGATCAGGACCTCGCCGTCGCGCACCCGCACCGTCGTCGCGGTGGTCCGGTCGTGCAACGCGGCGCCGCCCAGGATGTGGTCGCCCGCGGCCGCGTGGAGTTCGGCGTGGCGGGCCGCCACGGCCTCCCATTCCGGGGTGCCGGGCGTGTGGGCCGACGCGGGGGGTTCCAGCAGCAGCGCCAGCCAGTCGTTTCCGGTGAGCCGGCGGGTCGGCTCGATCGCGTGGACCACCGGCCACAACTCGACGGCCCCGACCTGGGCCAGCGGGACGTCGCGCGCCAGCGCGATCGCCTCGTCCAGGTTTTCGGCCTCGAACACGTAGTAGCCGCAAGCCACCTCGGCGGATTCGGCGAACGGGCCGTCGGTGACCGTCGGCGCGTCCGGGCCGCCGGTGATGACCGCCGCGGCGGCGGCCGGCGCCAGCGCGTCGCCCGCCTTGATCGCCGACCCGGCGTTGGCGTGGAAGTTCTGCCACGCCGCCATCGTGGCGGCCGGGTCGTCGGGCGTGCGGTCTTGCTCCCTGCTGATCAACAAGGCGAAGTACTGCATGGTGTCGTCACCTCCAGGTAGTGAGCGAAGCCCCGTGCTCCACTCTCTACCTATCCGACGAACGACGCAGCCCCAATCCGACAGGCGCGGATTTCTAGGCGGCGGCCCCCGGCTTGAGGTAGGTCACCAGGCTGACGTCAAGCGCCTCGTCGGTGAAGTAGTGCTCGCACCCGCGCAGGTACTTGATATAGCGGTTGTAGACCTCTTCGGAGGTGACCTCGATGGCCTTGTCCTTGTTGGCCTCGAGGTTGTCGCCCCAGATGTGCAGCGTCTTGATGTAATGCGGCCGCAGTGAAAGCGGTTCGGGCACAACGAAGCCCGCCTTCTCGCCATGGTCGACCATCATCTGGGTGGACGGCAGCCGGCCGCCCGGGAAGATCTCGGTGATGATGAACTTGATGAACCGGGCCGTCTCGAAGGTCAGCTTCTTGCCGCGGGCGGCCAGGTCATACGGGTGGTAGCTGACGCTGCTCTGCACGGTCATCCGGCCGTCTTCGGGCATGATGTCGAACGTCCGCTTGAAGAAGTCGTCGTAGTTCTCGTGCCCGAAGTGCTCGAAGGCCTCGATCGACACGATCCGGTCGACCGGCTCGTTGAAGTCCTCCCAGTTCTGCAGGCGGACCTCCCGCGAACGGTCGGTGTCGATCGACGCCAGCAGCTGCTCGCAGCGGGCGTGCTGGTTCTTCGACAGGGTCAGGCCGATCACGTTGACGTCGAACCGCTCGACGGCGCGCTTCATGGTGGTGCCCCAGCCGCAGCCGATGTCCAGCAGGGTCATGCCCGGCTTGAGGTCCAGCTTGTCCAGGTTCAGGTCGATCTTGGCGTACTGCGCCTCTTCCAGCGTCATGTCATCGCGCTCGAAGTAGGCGCAGCTGTAGATCCTGGTCGGGTCCTGGAACAAGGCGAAGAAGTCGTCGGAGACGTCGTAGTGCGCCTGAATGTCTTCGGGAGCCGTCCGTATCTTCGTGGGGCTAGCCGGTTGATCAGCCATTTTCGTCTTGTTCTCCTGGATGAAGTTCACTGCTTACTGCCCACGCACGTGCTCGGGGTGTGACGTGCAACGATACCGAAGTCTACGTTTGCAGCGTGAATCGCCTGGCCGTCGGCGCGGGGCGTGGCGAACCCCGGCCGACGGGGAGCTACTTGGTGAGCGTGTACTGGGCGACGTTGGAGATGCCCTTGCGGAAGAGCTCGGCGCACCCCGTCAGATAACGCATGAAGCGGTTGTAGACCTCTTCGGACTGAATGGCGATCGCGCGTTCCCGATTGGCTTCCAGATTGGCCGCCCACGTGTCCAGGGTCCGCGCGTAATGCGGCCGCAGGTATTCGATCTGCTCGATCGCGAAACCGCTGGCTTGCGCGTAGTCGACGATATCGGTCTCGCCGCACATCTGGCCTCCGGGAAAGATTTCCTTTCCGAGGAAATGGAAGAAACGCAGATCCGACATGGTGATCGGGATGCCGCGCTCTTTCCATTGCGACTGCGGGTAGGTGAAGATGCTGTGCATCATCATCCGGCTGTCGTCGGGCAGCGTCTTGTAGGCCCAATCCCAAAACGCGGGCCAGCGTTCCTTTTTGAACGCGTCGAAGGCCTCGAAGCTCATGATCCGGTCGACCTGCTCGTCGAACTCCTCCCAGCCCTGCAGCCGGGCCTCGACGCGGCGCGTCGTTCCGATGGCCTCCAGCCGTGCCTTGGTGCGCGCGTAGTGGTTTCGGCTGAGCGTGATTCCGATGACGTTCACGTCGTACTTCTCGACCGCTCGGACCACGGCCCCGCCCCAGCCGCACCCGACGTCGAGCAACGTCATGCCCGGCTCGAGCTTCAGCTTCTCCAGCCCCAGATCCAGCTTGGCCAGCTGCGCCTCTTCCAGCGTCATGTCGTCGTTCTTGAAATAGGCGCAGGTGTAGACCATGTTGGGGTCGAGGAACAGCGCGAAGAAGTCGTCTGAAATGTCGTAGGTCGCCTGCGACTCTTCGTAATACGGCTTCAGCTTTGCCATCGGGTAGACCCACCTCCTTGGACAACCGTACAACTTGGCGACGCGGACTGAGATGGCAGGGGAAGCGTTTCGTCCGAGTGATTTTGGTTCAGCTCGCGTTGGCGAAGTTGCTCGTCAGCACGCCGATGACCTGATCCCACAACTGCTGGGGCAGATCATGTCCCATCCCGTCGAATAACACCAATCGAGCGCCGTCGATGGCCCTGGCCACCGCGCGGCCGCCGAACGGCCGCATCAGCTTGTCGGCCCGACCGTGGATCACGACGGTCGGGGCGGCGATTCGCCGGTTGTAGCGTTTGAGGCTGCCGCTGCCCAGCACGGCGTCGAAATGCCGGGCGACGCCCCAGGGGTAATAGCTGCGTTCGTAGCTTTCGATGGCCTCGGCGCGCAGCTGCTCCTCGGGCGCCAAATACCGCTGGCTGCCGATGATCTTGCTGACCCGAACCGCGTTGTCGACGATCACGTCCCGCGGCGAGCTCGGCGCCGGCCCCTTGATCAGCGCCAGCAATTGGCGAGGGCCGGGCGGGGGCAGGAACGCCGAATTGTTGCTGGAGAAGATGATTGCCAGGGTTTTCGTCCGCTCGCGGAACCGCGCGGCGAAGATCTGGGCGATCATGCCGCCCATCGACGCGCCCACGATGTGCGCGCGCTCGATGCCCAGGTGATCGAGCACGGCCGCGGCGTCGTCGGCCATGTCCTCGAGCTTGTATCCCGCCTGGCTGGGCAGGCCCACCCAGGAGCGGGCCAACCGCGTCAGCAGCGGCTGGCCCGCGCCGCGATGCCGGGTCTTGGTCGACAGGCCGACGTCGCGGTTGTCGTACCGGATGACGCGCAGCCCGTGGTCGACCAGCCGCTCGCAGAAGCCGGTTCGCCACAGCAGCAGCTGCGCGCCCAGCCCCATGATCAGCAGCACCGGCGGGGCGTCGACGTCGCCCATGTCCTCGTAATACAGCTTCACCTCGCCGCCCGAGGTGGCGTTCCCGGCGCGGATCTCCATCAGACCTCGACGTCCGACTGGTGCTCGCGGCTCACCTCGACCATGAAGTTGGCGAAGTAACCGGTCAGCTGCGGGTCGGACATCATCTGCCATTTGGGCGCGAGCAATTTCATGTACCGCTCGACGTAGAGGAACTGCTTGCCGATCAAGACCAGTTCGCGGGGCAGCTTGACATCGTAGGCGTCGGCCAGCGTCGACAGCTGCCGCCCGATGTCGGCGTAGGACATGTCGCCCAGCGTCGACATGGTCAGCGGGGTGGCGAACTTCTCGAGGTCCTTGGCCGCCTGGGCCTCGGGCTTCATGGTGCCGACGGCGCCCATCAGCACCACGATCTTGCCGGCCGCGGCGTGGTCCTTCTTGACCAGCAGCGCGTACACCAGCTCGCGCAGCAGCCACCGGGTGCGGGGGTCGATGCGACCCATGATCCCGAAGTCGAAGAACACGATGCGGCCCTGGTCGTCGACGTAGAGGTTGCCCGCGTGCAGGTCGCCGTGGAACAGCCCGTGCCGCAGCCCGCCCTCGAAAAGCGAGAACAGCAGCGCCTTCACCAGCTCGACCCCGTCGAACCCGGCCTTGCGGATGGCGGCCACGTCGTCGATGCGGATGCCGTGCACCCGCTCCATGGTCAGCACCCGCTCGGAGGTGAAGTCCCAGTGCACCTGCGGCACCCGGATGTTGCGGCCCAGCGGCGAGGCGTGCAGGTGCGAGACCCACGCGTCCATCGACTGCGCCTCCAGCCGGAAGTTCAGCTCCTCGGCCAGGTTGTCGGAGAAGTCGGCGACCACGTCCTGCGCCGAAAGCCGGCGACCCAGCTTGGCCAGCTCGACGGCCTGGGCGAAGCGCTTGAGGATCTGCAGGTCGGCCGCGACGCGGCGGCGGATCCCCGGGCGCTGGATCTTGACGACGACCTCTTCGCCGGTGTGCAGGGTCGCGTAGTGCACCTGCGCGATGGACGCCGACGCGAACGGCTCCTCTTCCCACTTGGCGAACAGCTCCGCGGGGTCGCCGCCGAGCTCCTCGGCGAGCAGCTTGTGCACCTCGTCGGTGTCGGCGGGGGGCACCCGGTCGAGCAGGCCGCGGAACTCGCGGGACAGCGATTCGCCGAACGCCCCCGGGCTGGACGCGATGATCTGCCCGAACTTGACGTACGTCGGGCCGAGGTCGGCGAAGGTCTGCGGGAGCTGCTTGATCACCTTCTGCTGCCACGGGCCCTTGCCCGGCAGCTTGCTGACGACGCGGGCGGCGGTGCGAGTGACCTGCCATCCGGTGACGGCCACCCGGGCCGCTTCGACCGGCAGCGGCACCCGGTCGAGCCTGGCCACCTCGCGATGCTTGGTAGAACTCATTCCAGCAGTCTGCCAAATCGGCGGTGTCAAGCTCCAATTCGCTGTGACCGCGCTCACTCCACGCTCGGGCCGCCGAGCGTGCACTCACGGCGACGTTCGGGGCCGAATTCCGCCCTGATTACACGTTCGGTGACGGCCGGGCGCTCACGGCTTCCGCCAGGGCGTGACCCACCCGCTGATCGCCCAGCCCTCCAGCCCCGCGATCAGCTCGTACATGGTGGCGCCGTCGATGGTTTCGCGGATGATGTCGGCGTGCCCGGCGTGCCGGGCCAGCTCGTTGATCACATGCAGGATCACCCAGCGCACCGACCAGGCCTCCTGATTCTTCGGAAACCAGGGGATGTCCTTGGGAACCGGTACGGCCGCGTCGAGGTCGGCGGTCTCGACCAGCCGCAGCGATTCGGCGTTCTGGGCTTCGAACGCCCGCAGCAGCCCGTCCAGCGTCTCGTCGGACCGCATCACGTGCTGGTCGGCGAACTCTTGCGAAATCTGCTCGAACGGGCGGGTGTCTTTCGGGGGCGCGTCCGGCGCGGCGGCGACCCGGCTCATCCAGCTGCGCTGCATCCCGGTGGCGTGCTTGATCAGACCGCCGATCGACAGCGCGCTCACCGAGGGCGTGGACCGGGCCTGTTCGTCGGTGAGGCCGTAGCTGACCGCGAAATACGCGCTCTGGTGAAACGCCAGGTATTCGCGCAGGGCGCTGCGTTCGTCGGCCACGGGCGGGGCGAGGGCGGGCATTAGCAGATCGTAGATCGCCGGCGCGCCGTAAAGTGCGGGGATGCAGCTGGTTTCGGCGCGCTCGACCGAGCTTTTCGTCGGGCCGCCGGACGCGCCGTTGCAGCTGGTCCGCGTCACGCTCCGCGGCCCCGCCGCGTCGACGCGGGTCCGCGTGGACGGCGACGGCCTGGCCGGCGAGGCGGTGGCCGCGGGCGAGCTGGTCGAGGTGCCGGTCGCGGTGCGCAACCCCGTGGTCGGCGAGCGGCGGGCGGCACGGGTGCACGCGGGCGAATTCGTCGAGCCCTTCGAATTCGTCGTCGGCGAGCCCGGCTGGACCATGTTCATGGTCAGCCATTTCCACTACGACCCGGTCTGGTGGAACACCCAGGGCGCGTACACGAGCGAGTGGGCCGAGGACCCGCCGGGGCGCGCGCGGCAGACCAATGGCTTCGAGCTGGTGCACGCGCACCTGGAGATGGCCCGACGGGAGCCCGAGTACAAGTTCGTGCTGGCCGAGGTGGACTACCTCAAGCCGTACTGGGACACCCGGCCCGAGGACCGCGCCGACCTGCGCCGGTTCATCGCGCAGGGCCGCGTCGAGGTGATGGGCGGCACGTACAACGAACCCAACACCAACCTCACCGGCCCGGAGACCACGATCCGGAATTTGGTGCACGGCATCGGGTTCCAGCGCGACGTGCTGGGCGCCCACCCGCAGACCGCCTGGCAGCTGGACGTGTTCGGGCACGACCCGCAATTCCCCGGGATGGCCGCCGACGCCGGGCTGACGTCGAGCTCGTGGGCGCGCGGCCCGCACCACCAATGGGGCCCGGCGTTGGGCGGCGGCGACGTGAACCGCATGCAGTTCAGCAGCGAGTTCGAGTGGATTTCGCCGTCGGGGCGCGGGCTGCTCACCCACTACATGCCCGCCCATTATTCGGCGGGCTGGTGGATGGACTCGTCGACGTCGCTGGCCGAGGCCGAGGAGGCCACCCTCGAGCAGTTCGAGCTGCTGAAGCAGGTGGCGCTGACGCGCAACGTGTTGCTGCCCGTCGGCACCGACTACACGCCGCCGAACAAATGGGTCACCGCGATCCACCGCGACTGGGCCGAGCGCTACACCTGGCCGCGGTTCGTCTGCGCGCTGCCGCGGGAGTTCTTCGCCGCCGTGCGCGCCGAGCTGGCCGAGCGCGGCCGCGCCCCGTCACCGCAGACCCGCGACATGAACCCGATCTACACCGGCAAGGACGTGTCGTACATCGACACCAAACAGGCCAACCGGGCCGCCGAGCACGCCGTGCTGGAGGCCGAGCGCTTCGCGGTGTTCGCCGGGCTGCTGGGTGGCGCCGAGTATCCGCAGGCGGCGCTGGCCAAGGCGTGGGTGCAGCTGGCCTACGGCGCCCACCACGACGCCATCACCGGCTCGGAATCCGACCAGGTCTACCTCGACCTGCTGACCGGCTGGCGGGACGCCTGGGAGCTGGGCCGCGCCGCCCGCGACGCGTCGCTGGCGGTGCTGTCGGAAACCGTCGGCGGCGACGTCGTCGTCTGGAATCCGCTGGCGCAGCCGCGCACCGACGTCGTCACCGCGCGGCTCGACCCGCCGCTGGCCGCGGGGGCCCGGGTGCTGGACGCCGACGGCGCCGAGCTGCCCGCGCACGTCGGCCAGGGCGGCCGGTCGGTGACCTGGCTGGCGCGGGACGTGCCGTCGCTGGGGTGGCGAGCCTATCGGCTGGTTCCCGGCGGCGAGCCCACAGGCTGGGAGCCGGTGCCCGGCCCGGTGATCGCCAACGAGCATTTGCGCGTCGCGGTCGATCCGGCACGCGGCGGGGGAGTCGCGTCGCTGGTTCGCGACGGCCGCGAACTGATCGCCGCCGCCCGGGTGGGCAACGAGCTGGCCATCTACGAGGAGTACGCGTCGCACCCGACGCAGGGCGAAGGCCCGTGGCACCTGCTGCCCAAGGGGCCGGTGGTGTGCTCGTCGGAGTCGCCGGCCGCCGCGCAGGCCTACCACGGCCCGCTGGGGCAGCGGGTCGTCGTCACCGGGAGGATCGGCGCCCTGCTGCGCTACACCCAGACCCTGACGCTGTGGCGCGGCGTGCCGCGGCTGGACTGCCGCACCACCATCGACGGGTTCACCGGCGCCGACCGCCTGGTGCGGCTGCGCTGGCCCTGCCCGGTGCCGGGCGCCATGCCGGTCAGCGAGGTCGGCGACGCCGTCGTCGGGCGCGGGTTCGCCCTGCTGCACGACGGCCCGCGCTCGGTGGACACCGCGCGGCACCCGTGGACGCTGGACAACCCGGCCCACGGCTGGTTCGGCCTGTCCTCGGCCGCGCGGGTCCGGGTCGGCGACAGCGTGCGGGCGATCTCGGTGGCCGAGGTGGTGACGCCGGACGAGGCGGTGTCGGGACCGCTCGCGCGCGAGCTGATGGTCGCGCTGGTCCGCGCCGGGGTGACGGCCACCTGCAGCGGCGCCGCCAAGCAGCGCTACGGCCACCTCGACGTCGATTCGAACCTGCCCGACGTGCGCATCGCGCTGGGCGGACCGGCCCGCAACGCCTTCGCCGACGCGGCGCTGGGGCCGTACCGCGAGGAGCTCGACCGCCAGCTGGCGGCGACGGGCCGGGCGCGGGTGTGGGTGCCGGCCGCGAGGCCGCTCGCGGCGGTGTGGACGCCCGGCGCCGACCTGCGCGCGCCGTCGGCGCTGCCGGTGCTGGTGATCGCCGGCCGCGACGACGACAACCTGGCCGCCGCGATCGCCGCGTTGGTCGAGGACCTCGCCGACGCGGAAATCTCAGTCAGCCAGCGGGCGCCTGCCGTCGGCGGCGAGTTCGAGGACCGCACCGTCGCCCTGCTCAACCGGGGTGTGCCCAGCTTCGCCGTCGACACCGACGGCACCCTGCACACCGCGCTGATGCGCTCCTGCACCGGCTGGCCCTCGGGCACCTGGATCGACGAACCGCGCCGCACCGCCCCGGACGGCTCGAACTTCCAACTCCAGCACTGGACGCACGATTTCGACTACGCGCTGGTCTGCGGCGACGGCGACTGGCGGCGCGCCCGGGTCCCCGCCCGCAGCGCGGAGTTCTCCCACCCGCTGCTCGCCGTCGCCACCGGCCGGGCGCCGGGCCCGTTGCCCGCGGTCGGCTCCCTGTTGACCGTCGAGCCCGCCGGCGCGGTGCAGCTGGCGGCCCTCAAGGCGGCCGGCAACCCGCTGGCGGCGGGCCGCGCCCGACCGGTCGACCCGCGCGAGGTGGCGCTGCGCCTGGTGGAGACGACGGGGTCGGGGACCGGCGTGACGCTCGGCTCGGACGTCGGCGCCATCGGCGACCCACGCGGCGCCGACCTCCTCGAAGCCGACCTGGAAGCCCCGAGCGCGGGCCGGCGCCCGCTCGAGCTGCACGGCTGCCAGGTGGCCACCGTCCTGGCCCGATTCGACGCTCCCCACGCCCCCGCGCGATCCCGCGCGCTGGCCCCCGATGCCGAGGCCGCCCAGCCGTTGTACGCGCGCTACTGGCTGCACAACCGGGGCCCGGCGCCGCTCGGCGGGCTGCCGGCGGTCGCTCACCTGCATCCCGCGCGGGTGCAAGCCGAGCCGGGCGACGAGGTCGTGCTGCGCCTCACCGCGGCCAGCGACTGCAGCGACGCCACCCTGACCGGGACAGTCACCCTGGTGTGTCCGGAGGGCTGGTCGGCCAAGCCCGACGAGCTGCCCCTCACCCTGCGCGGCGGCGAGCAACGCGAGGCCGACGTGGCCGTGTCGGTGCCGGCCGGCGCCGAGCCGGGGCGCTACCCGGTGCGCGCGCAGCTCCGCCTCGGCGGCGACCAGATCCCGGAGGCGTGGCGCCAGACCGTCGAGGACGTGTGCCTGGTCGAGGTCGGCGCCCGCGACGAGGCCGAGCTGATCTACCTCGCCGAGGGGCCGGCCGGCGTGGAGTTGGCCGCCGGCGGCACGGCGGCGCTGACCGTCACGGTCGGCAGCCGCGCCGGGGCGGACCTGGCGCTCGAGGCCCACCTGATCAGCCCGTGGGGCACCTGGGAGTGGCTGGGGCCCGCCGCGGTGGGCGCGGTGCTGCCCGCCCGCGGCACCGCTAACCTCCGCTTCTCGGTGACCCCGCCGCCCGGGCTGGAGCCCGGCCGGTGGTGGGCCCTGGTCCGGGTCGGCTGCGCCGGCCGGCTGCTCTACACCCCGGCGGTGGAGGTGCGCGTGACATGAGCGTGGTGGCGACGGTGGCCGGCGCCCCGGTGTTGGTCGACGAGGTCGATGCGGCCGAGGCGCGGTTGCGCGGCGCACCCGGCGCGGCCGCCCTGCCGGCCGGCGGCACCGGGGAGGGGCGGCAACTGCGGCGCTGGCTGACCCAGCTGATCGTGACCGAGCGGGTGGTCGCGGCCGAGGCCGAAGCGCGCGGCCTCAGCGGGCGCGGCGCGCCGAGCGAGGCGCAGCTGTTGCCCGACGCGACGGCCCGGCTGGAAATCGGCAGCGTGGCCGCGGCCGCGCTGGCGGACCCCCGCGCGCGGGCCCTGTTCGCCGATGTCACCGCCGCGGTGCGCGTCACGGACGAGGAGGTGGCCGCGTACCACGCCCGCAACCCGCTGCGGTTCGCCGAGCCGAGCCGCCGGCCGCACGGCTGGCGCTCCCCGTCGCCGGTCTCCCCGCCGCTGGCCGACGTGCGGCCATTGATCGCCGCGCATCTGCTGGGCGCCGCGCGGCGGCGCGCGTTCCGGGTGTGGCTGGACGCGCGACGGGCCGAGTTGGTGCGGCTGTCTCCCGGCTACGAGCATCCCGGCGACCCCCGCCAACCCGACAACGTCCACCGGCACTGATCGCGATGCTCACCCTCTGCCTGGACATCGGCGGCACCAAGATCGCCGCCGGCCTCGCCGACCCCGCGGGCGCGCTGGTGCACACGGTCATCCGGTCCACGCCGGGCGGCGGCGCGGCCGAACAGGTGTGGGCCGCGGTCGACGCGGCGATCGCCGACGCGCTGCGCGCGGCCGACGGCGGCGTGGCCGCGGTGGGCATCGGCTCGGCCGGGCCCATCGACCTGTCCGCCGGAACCGTCAGCCCGGTCAATATCAAAGGGTGGCAACGGTTCCCGCTGCGCGACCGCGTCGCGGCCGCGGTGCCGGGGGTGCCCGTGCGGCTCGGCGGCGACGGGCTGTGCATGGCGCTGGGCGAGCACTGGCGCGGCGCGGGTCGCGGCGCCGGCTTCATGCTGGGCATGGTGGTGTCCACCGGCGTGGGCGGCGGGCTCGTGCTCGGCGGGATCCCGTACACCGGCCGCACCGGCAACGCCGGTCACGTCGGGCACGTGGTGGTGGAGGACGCCGGGCCGCCCTGCGTGTGCGGCGGCCGCGGCTGCGTCGAAGCCATCGCGTCCGGGCCGTCGATGGTGCGCTGGGCGCGGGCCAACGGCTGGTCCGCGCCGCCGACGGCGGGCGCGCGGGAGCTGGCCGCCGCCGCGGCGGCCGGGGACGCGTTGGCGGGCCGGGCGTTTCGCCGGGGCGCCACCGCGTTGGCGGCGATGATCGCCTCGGTCGGCGCGGTCTGCGACCTGGACCTCGTCGTCATCGGGGGCGGGGTCGCCAACTCCGGCGGCCTGCTCTTCGACCCGTTACGGGAGAAGCTGGCCGAATACGCCCGCCTGGACTTCGTGACCGGGCTGCGGGTGGTGCCCGCCGAACTCGGCGGCCAGGCCGGCCTGGTCGGTGCGGCCCGGCTGGCCGGTCTGGGCTGAGCGGCCGCCGAACGCCGCCGTTTTGGCTGACGGGGGACGGCCAGGCTATCCTGGTTGCCGATCCACCGAAGACCGTCGGTCACCGAGCAATCGGTTGAAGGTCCGGGAGCATCCCGGCGGCCCACGCAGGAGGACGAGGCAGCAGCGCCGGCACGCGCCGGCGTTTTTCACGCCCCGGCCGCATCCTGCGCCGGGGCGTTCGTCGTTTTCGGGTGATCACAGACGACACGTCGCATGGCTTTCATTTCAGGAGGTACGCATGGCCAAGGCTGACAAAGCCACCGCCGTCGCCGACATCGCCGAGCAGTTCAGGGAGGCGACCGCCACCCTGATCACCGAGTACCGCGGTCTGACCGTGGCCAACCTGGCCGAACTGCGCCGCTCGCTGAGCGGGTCGGCCACCTACTCGGTCGCCAAGAACACGCTGATCAAGCGGGCGGCGTCGGAGGCCGGCGTCGAGGGTCTCGACGAATTGTTCGCCGGGCCGACCGCCATCGCGTTCGTCACCGGCGAGCCCGTCGACGCCGCCAAGGCCATCAAGACCTTCGCCAAGGACAACAAGGCGCTGGTCATCAAGGGTGGCTACATGGACGGTCGCGCGCTGACCGTCGCCGAGGTCGAGCGCATCGCCGACCTGGAGTCGCGCGAGGTGCTGCTGGCCAAGCTGGCCGGCGCCATGAAGGGCAACCTCGCCAAGGCGGCCGGCCTGTTCAACGCCCCGGCCTCGCAGGTCGCCCGCCTGGCGGCCGCGCTGCAGGAAAAGAAGGCCACTGAAGCTCCGGCAGCCCCGGCAGCCCCGGCAGCGCCTGCGGCCCCCGAGGCGGCGGAGCCCGCCCCGGAACCAGCTTCGGAAACGCCCACGGAATCTTCTGAAACCCCGGCCGAAGCCGAATAACCCCAAACCCAAACCAGGAAGGACCCACACACCATGGCGAAAATGTCTACCGACGACCTGCTCGACGCCTTCAAGGAAATGACCCTGTTGGAGCTCTCCGACTTCGTCAAGAAGTTCGAGGAGACCTTCGAGGTCACCGCGGCCGCTCCGGTCGCCGTCGCCGCGGCCGGCCCGGCCGCCGGTGGCGCGCCCGCCGAGGCCGCCGAGGAGCAGTCCGAGTTCGACGTCATCCTCGAGGCCGCCGGCGACAAGAAGATCGGCGTCATCAAGGTGGTCCGCGAGATCGTCTCCGGCCTGGGCCTCAAGGAGGCCAAGGACCTGGTCGACGGCGCGCCCAAGCCGCTGCTGGAGAAGGTGGCCAAGGAGGCCGCCGACGAGGCCAAGACCAAGCTCGAGGCCGCCGGCGCCACCGTCACCGTCAAGTAGCCCGACGTCACGAAACCCCCGGAAGCGACCTTCCGGGGGTTTCGTGCGCTCAGCCCAGCCGCAGGGACCGTTTCGCGCGTTCGGGTGAATCGCCCAGGGCGACAAGCAGATTCGACTTCATCGAGCCGAGCACCGAGCCGACCGCCGCGCCGTCGTCGCCGTAGAAGCCGGCGAGCTCGAGCATGACGAACCCGTGCACCAGCGCCCAGAACTGGGCCGCCGTGCTGACCACCGCGAGGTCGTCGTCGGCGGTGCCGACGGTGATCCGGCCCGCCCGCATCGATCGCTGCACCGCCCGCACGACGTGGGCGAAGCTGGGGATGTCCCGCTCGATCTCGGCGACCGTCAGCGCCAACACGTTGCCCGCCGGCGCGTTGATGCCGTGCGCGCTGGTGCTGCCGAACATCAGCCGATACATGTGCGGGTGCTCGATCGCGTAGCGCCGGTAGGCCGCGCCGGTGGCGAACAGGTCCGCGACGGGGTCGGCGGTCTGCGGCACCGTCAGCGCGGCGTCGAACTGGCGCAGGCCCTCCTCGGCCACCTCGGCGATCAGCCCGCGCATCCCGCCGAAATGGGTGTACAGCGCCATCGTCGAGGTTCCCGCCGCGCCGGCGATCTTGCGGGTCTGCAACGCGTCGGGGCCGTGTTCGTGCAGCAGGTCGACCGCGGCGGCCAGCATCTCGTCGCGCACGTTGCGCTGCGGCTGTGCAACCTCTGCGGTCATCGTTGCCATCTTCCCATCGGCGGCGTACGGTTCCTATAACAACGTCATATCAATGTTATAGGAGCTCGGAGATGACGTCCACGCAAACCGCCGAAGCCCGGAACCCCTATCTCGAGGGCCTGCTGGCGCCGGTGGCCGCCGAGGTCACCGCGACCGACCTGCCGGTCACCGGGCGCATCCCGGAACACCTCGACGGGCGCTACCTGCGCAACGGACCCAACCCCGCCGAAGAGGTCGACCCCGCCACGTATCACTGGTTTAGCGGCGACGGGATGGTGCACGGCGTCGCGCTGAGCGACGGCAAGGCCCGCTGGTACCGCAACCGCTGGGTGCGCAGCCTGTCGCTGTGCGCCGCCCTGGGCGAGCGGGCGCCGGGCCGGCTCGACCCCCGCGCGGGCATGCTCTCGCTGGGCGCCAACACCAACGTCCTCACCCACGCCGGGCGGACCCTGGCGCTGGTCGAGGGCGGGGTGGCCAACTACGAGCTCACCGATGAGCTGGACACCGTCGGGACGTGCGACTTCGACGGCACCCTGGCCGGCGGCTACACCGCCCACCCGCATCGCGACCCGCGCACCGGCGAATTGCACGCTGTCTCTTACTCATTCGCGCGCGGGCGGACCGTGCAGTATTCGGTGATCGACACCCGGGGGCGGGCCCGTCGCACCGTCGACATCGAGGTGTCGGGCTCGCCGATGATGCACGACTTCTCGCTGACCGACAAATACGTCGTGATCTACGACCTGCCGGTGACCTTCGACCCGATCCAGGTGTTGCCGGTGCACATGCCGCGCTGGCTGAGCGCGCCGGCCCGGCTGGCCATGCAGTCGCTGATCGGACGCGTGCGGCTGCCGAGCCCGGTCACGGTGGCGACCAACCGCAGCCCCAAGCACTCCGACCGGATGCCGTATGCCTGGAACCCGAATTACCCGGCGCGCATCGGGGTGATGCCACGCGAGGGCGCCAACAAGGACATTCGCTGGTTCGACATCGAACCCTGCTACGTCTACCACCCGCTCAACGCCTACTCCGAGATGCGGGGCGGGGCCGAGGTTTTGGTGCTCGACGTGGTGCGCTACGAGCGGATGTTCGACCGCGACCGGCGCGGTCCCGGCGAGGCCCCGCCCACGCTGGACCGCTGGACCATCAACCTGGCGACCGGGGCCGTGGCCACCGAATGCCGCGACGATGAGCCGCAGGAGTTTCCCCGCATCAACGAGGACCTGCTGGGCGCGCCGCACCGGTTCGGCTACACCGTCGGTGCGTACTTCGCCGGTGGCGCGTCCGCGCTGTACAAGCACGACTACGCGACCGGCGCCCGCGAGGTCGCGCCGCTGGATCCCGACCTTTTGCTCGGCGAGATGTCCTTTGTGCCCAACCCCGGCGCCGCCGAAAAAGAAGCAGCCGAGGACGACGGCATTCTGATGGGCTACGGGTATCACCGCGGCCGCGACGAGGGTCAGCTGGTGTTGCTGGACGCGGGGACGCTCGAGGCCGTGGCCACGGTGCATCTGCCGCAGCGGGTGCCGATGGGGTTCCACGGCAACTGGGCGCCCACTGGCTAACGCGCGTCGAATAGTTCGTCGGACGTCGGAGACGGCCGGATCTCAGGTCAGCCAATTTTTCCCGGCTGTGCCACGCAACCCTGATGCCGCGTAGCAAGCGTGCGCTACAGTGACTCATGCCACACAAAAGGGCAGGTGGCGGGCATGAGCGTCGACGGAAGGATCTCCCATGGGTGTCGCTATTGAGGTGAACGGCCTCACCAAGTCCTTCGGATCGTCGAGAATTTGGGAAGACGTGACCCTGGAGATCCCCGCCGGGGAGGTCAGCGTCCTGCTGGGGCCGTCGGGTACCGGCAAATCGGTGTTCCTGAAGTCCCTGATCGGTCTGCTGCGTCCCGAGCGCGGCTCGGTCGTCATCGACGGCACCGACATCCTGCAGTGTTCGGCCAAGGAGCTCTACGAGATCCGCACGCTCTTCGGCGTCATGTTCCAGGACGGTGCCCTGTTCGGTTCGATGAACCTGTTCGACAACGCCGCCTTCCCGCTGCGCGAGCACACCAAGAAGAAGGAAGGCGAAATCCGTGACATCGTCATGGAGAAGCTGCAGATGGTGGGTCTCGGCGGCGACGAGAAGAAGTTCCCCGGTGAGATTTCCGGCGGTATGCGCAAGCGCGCCAGCCTGGCCCGTGCCCTGGTGATGGACCCGCAGATCATCCTCTGCGACGAGCCCGACTCCGGTCTGGACCCGGTCCGCACCGCCTACCTGAGCCAGCTGATCCTCGACATCAACGCCCAGATCGACGCCACCGTCCTGATCGTCACGCACAACATCAACATCGCCCGGACCGTGCCGGACAACATGGGCATGCTGTTCCGGCGCAAGCTGGTCATGTTCGGCCCCCGCGAGGTGCTGCTGACCAGCGACGAGCCGGTCGTGCGGCAGTTCCTCAACGGCCGCCGCATCGGCCCGATCGGCATGTCCGAGGAGAAGGACGAGGCCACCATGGCCGAGGAGCAGGCCGCCCTCGAGGCCGGTCAGCACGCCGGCGGTGTGGAGGAGATCGAGGGCGTGCCGCCGCAGATCGTCGCGTCGCCCGGAATGCCGGAGCGCAAGGCGGTCGGCCGCCGCCAGGCGCGGGTGCGCGAGATCCTGCACACCCTGCCGCAGAAGGCCCAGGCCGCGATCATCGACGACATGGAGGGCACCCACAAGTACCGGGCGCACGAGGTCGGCGACTAGCGCGCCCGGCCCGAGTTTTCGCGCAAACTCCGCGTTAACTCGGCGGCCCGCCCTCTTGACGACGGGCCGTAAACGGGCCAGTCTGTTGGGCAGCATGTATCCAGCGGAAAGTCGAGATGCCAGCCAGCGCCGATGTCCCTGGATGTGTTGTGCTGGACAGTTGAGGAATGCGCCGCCCTGCGCTATTGTTGGACGTTGCGCTGGCTACCTCCTGCCCACCTCACCCGCCACCTGACACCGTGGTCTAAGCCTGAGCCCCTCCTAGCGGCTTAGTTCTTTAATCGTGCGCGTGAGATACGGACAGTTCGTTCGCCGGCCTAACCGACACAATTCGCGGCGAACGCCACCGGTGGTTCCGGTATTCGTGAGTCGCACGAGGTGCTGGAAGGATGCATCTTGGCTGATTCCCGCCAGAGCAAAACGGATCGCCCAACAAGTTCCTCTAATGGAAGTTCCCTAAACGGCTCCGTGCCCGGAGCGCCCAACCGAGTTTCCTTCGCCAAGCTCCGCGAACCGCTCGAGGTTCCCGGCCTGCTCGACGTGCAGATCGACTCCTTCGAGTGGTTGATCGGCTCGCCGCGCTGGCGCCAGGCCGCCACCGATCGTGGCGAGCCCAGCCCGGTGGGCGGCCTCGAAGAGGTGCTCTACGAGCTCTCGCCGATCGAGGACTTCTCCGGCTCGATGTCGCTGTCGTTCTCCGACCCGCGTTTCGACGAGGTCAAGGCGCCGGTCGACGAGTGCAAAGACAAGGACATGACGTACGCGGCCCCGCTGTTCGTCACGGCCGAGTTCATCAACAACAACACCGGCGAGATCAAGAGCCAGACGGTGTTCATGGGTGACTTCCCGATGATGACCGAAAAGGGCACCTTCATCATCAACGGGACCGAGCGCGTGGTCGTCAGCCAGCTGGTGCGTTCGCCCGGCGTGTACTTCGACGAGACCATCGACAAGTCCACCGAGAAGCTGCTGCACAGCGTCAAGGTGATCCCCAGCCGCGGCGCGTGGCTGGAGTTCGACGTCGACAAGCGCGACACCGTCGGCGTGCGCATCGACCGCAAGCGCCGCCAGCCCGTCACCGTGCTGCTCAAGGCGCTGGGCTGGACCAACGAGCAGATCCACGAGCGGTTCGGCTTCTCCGAGATCATGATGGGCACGCTGGAGAAGGACAACACCGCCGGCACCGACGAGGCGCTGCTGGACATCTACCGCAAGCTGCGCCCGGGCGAGCCGCCGACCAAGGAGTCGGCGCAGACCCTGCTGGAGAACCTGTTCTTCAAGGAGAAGCGCTACGACCTGGCCCGCGTCGGCCGCTACAAGGTCAACAAGAAGCTCGGCCTGCACGCCGGCGAGCCGATCACCAGCTCGACGCTGACCGAGGAAGACGTGGTCGCCACCATCGAGTACCTGGTGCGCCTGCACCACGCCCGTACCGATGGCCAGCCCGCGGTCATGACCGTCCCCGGCGGCATCGAGGTGCCGGTGGAGACCGACGACATCGACCACTTCGGCAACCGGCGGTTGCGCACGGTCGGCGAGTTGATCCAGAACCAGATCCGGGTCGGCATGTCCCGGATGGAGCGCGTCGTCCGCGAGCGGATGACGACCCAGGACGTCGAGGCGATCACGCCGCAGACGCTGATCAACATCCGGCCGGTGGTCGCCGCGATCAAGGAGTTCTTCGGCACCAGCCAGCTCTCCCAGTTCATGGACCAGAACAACCCGCTGTCGGGTCTGACCCACAAGCGCCGCCTGTCGGCGCTGGGCCCCGGCGGTCTGTCCCGTGAGCGGGCCGGGCTGGAGGTCCGCGACGTGCACCCGTCGCACTACGGCCGGATGTGCCCGATCGAGACCCCGGAGGGTCCGAACATCGGTCTGATCGGTTCGCTGTCGGTGTACGCCCGGGTCAACCCGTTCGGGTTCATCGAGACGCCGTACCGCAAGGTGGTCGACGGTGTGGTCACCGACGAGATCCACTACCTGACGGCCGACGAGGAGGACCGCCACGTGGTGGCGCAGGCCAACTCGCCGATCGACGCGAAGGGCCGGTTCGAGGAGTCGCGCGTCCTGGTCCGCCGGAAGGCGGGCGAGGTCGAGTACGTGCCGTCGTCCGAGGTGGACTACATGGACGTGTCGCCGCGCCAGATGGTGTCGGTGGCCACGGCCATGATCCCGTTCCTCGAGCACGACGACGCCAACCGTGCCCTGATGGGCGCCAACATGCAGCGCCAGGCGGTTCCGCTGGTGCGCAGCGAGGCGCCGCTGGTGGGCACCGGGATGGAGCTGCGCGCCGCGATCGACGCCGGCGACGTCGTCGTCGCGGACAAGGCCGGGGTTATCGAGGAGGTCTCCGCCGACTACATCACCGTGATGGCCGACGACGGCACCCGGCACACCTACCGGATGCGTAAGTTCGAGCGCTCCAACCACGGCACCTGCGCCAACCAGTCGCCGATCGTGGACGCCGGGGACCGGGTCGAGGCCGGCCAGGTCATCGCCGACGGCCCGTGCACCGAGAACGGTGAGATGGCGCTGGGCAAGAACCTGCTGGTGGCGATCATGCCGTGGGAGGGTCACAACTACGAGGACGCGATCATCCTGTCCAACCGCCTGGTTGAAGAGGACGTGCTGACCTCGATCCACATCGAGGAGCACGAGATCGACGCCCGCGACACCAAGCTGGGCGCCGAGGAGATCACCCGGGACATCCCGAACGTCTCCGACGAGGTGCTCGCCGACCTCGACGAGCGCGGCATCGTCCGCATCGGCGCCGAGGTGCGCGACGGCGACATCCTGGTCGGCAAGGTCACCCCGAAGGGGGAGACCGAGCTGACCCCGGAGGAGCGGCTGCTGCGGGCGATCTTTGGCGAGAAGGCCCGCGAGGTCCGCGACACCTCGCTCAAGGTGCCGCACGGCGAGTCCGGCAAGGTCATCGGCATCCGGGTGTTCTCCCGCGAGGACGACGACGAGCTGCCGGCCGGTGTCAACGAGTTGGTCCGCGTCTACGTGGCCCAGAAGCGCAAGATCTCCGACGGTGACAAGCTCGCCGGCCGGCACGGCAACAAGGGCGTGATCGGCAAGATCCTGCCCGTCGAGGACATGCCGTTCCTGCCGGACGGCACCCCGGTGGACATCATCCTGAACACCCACGGTGTGCCGCGACGGATGAACATCGGCCAGATCCTGGAGACCCACCTCGGGTGGGTGGCCAAGTCCGGCTGGAACATTCAGGGTTCGCCCGACTGGGCCGCCAACCTGCCCAAGGAGCTGCAGAGCGCGGAGCCGAACGCGATCGTCTCGACGCCGGTGTTCGACGGCGCCCGGGAGGCGGAGCTGCAGGGGCTGCTGTCCTGCACGCTGCCGAACCGGGACAACGAGGTGATGGTCGACGGCGACGGCAAGGCGGTGCTCTTCGACGGCCGCAGCGGTGAGCCGTTCCCGTACCCGGTGACGGTTGGCTTCATGTACATCATGAAGCTGCACCACCTGGTGGACGACAAGATCCACGCCCGCTCCACCGGCCCGTACTCGATGATCACCCAGCAGCCGCTGGGTGGTAAGGCGCAGTTCGGTGGCCAGCGGTTCGGTGAGATGGAGTGCTGGGCCATGCAGGCCTACGGCGCGGCGTACACGCTGCAGGAGCTGTTGACCATCAAGTCCGACGACACGGTCGGCCGGGTCAAGGTGTACGAGGCGATCGTCAAGGGCGAGAACATCCCCGAGCCGGGCATCCCCGAGTCGTTCAAGGTGTTGCTCAAGGAGCTGCAGTCGCTCTGCCTGAACGTCGAGGTGCTCTCGTCGGACGGCGCGGCGATCGAACTGCGCGAAGGCGAGGACGAGGATCTCGAGCGGGCCGCGGCCAACTTGGGAATCAACCTGTCCCGCAACGAATCCGCGTCCGTCGAGGACCTGGCTTAATCACTTTTAGGTATCTAAACCCGCAAGGGGAAAGGGAGTTACGTGCTCGACGTCAACTTCTTCGATGAACTCCGTATCGGCCTGGCCACCGCGGAGGACATCAGGCAATGGTCTTACGGCGAGGTCAAGAAGCCGGAGACGATCAACTACCGCACGCTCAAGCCCGAGAAGGACGGCCTGTTCTGCGAGAAGATCTTCGGACCGACTCGCGACTGGGAGTGCTACTGCGGCAAGTACAAGCGCGTCCGCTTCAAGGGCATCATCTGTGAGCGCTGCGGCGTCGAGGTGACCCGCGCCAAGGTGCGCCGCGAGCGGATGGGCCACATCGAACTGGCCGCGCCCGTCACGCACATCTGGTACTTCAAGGGTGTGCCGAGCCGGCTCGGTTACCTGCTCGACCTCGCCCCGAAGGATCTCGAGAAGATCATCTACTTCGCGGCGTACGTGATCACGTCGGTCGACGACGAGATGCGGCACAACGAGCTGTCCACGCTCGAGGCCGAAATGATGGTGGAGCGCAAGGCCGTTGAGGACCAGCGCGACGCCGACCTGGAGGCCCGCGCGCAGAAGCTGGAGGCCGACCTGGCCGAGCTGGAGGCCGAGGGCGCCAAGGCCGACGCGCGGCGCAAGGTGCGCGACGGCGGCGAGCGCGAGATGCGCCAGCTCCGCGACCGTGCCCAGCGCGAGCTGGACCGGCTGGAGGACATCTGGAGCACCTTCACCAAGCTGGCCCCCAAGCAGCTGATCGTCGACGAGAACCTCTACCGCGAGCTCGTCGACCGCTACGGCGAGTACTTCACCGGCGCCATGGGTGCGGAGTCGATCCAGAAGTTGATCGAGAACTTCGACATCGACGCCGAGGCCGACTCGCTGCGGGACGTTATTCGAAACGGCAAGGGGCAGAAGAAGCTTCGCGCCCTCAAGCGTCTCAAGGTGGTCGCCGCCTTCCAGCAGTCGGGCAACTCGCCGATGGGCATGGTGCTCGACGCCGTCCCGGTGATCCCGCCGGAGCTGCGCCCGATGGTGCAGCTGGACGGTGGCCGGTTCGCCACCAGCGACCTGAACGACCTGTACCGCCGGGTCATCAACCGCAACAACCGCCTCAAGAGGCTGATCGACCTCGGCGCGCCCGAGATCATCGTCAACAACGAGAAGCGGATGCTGCAGGAGTCGGTGGACGCGCTGTTCGACAACGGCCGCCGCGGCCGCCCGGTCACCGGGCCGGGCAACCGCCCGCTGAAGTCGCTGTCGGACCTGTTGAAGGGCAAGCAGGGCCGGTTCCGTCAGAACCTGCTCGGTAAGCGCGTCGACTACTCGGGCCGTTCGGTCATCGTGGTCGGCCCGCAGCTCAAGCTGCACCAGTGCGGCCTGCCCAAGCTGATGGCCCTCGAGCTGTTCAAGCCGTTCGTGATGAAGCGGCTGGTCGACCTCAACCACGCGCAGAACATCAAGAGCGCCAAGCGCATGGTGGAGCGGCAGCGCCCCCAGGTGTGGGACGTCCTCGAAGAGGTCATCGCCGAGCACCCGGTATTGCTGAACCGCGCACCCACCCTGCACCGGCTGGGCATCCAGGCCTTCGAGCCGATGCTGGTGGAGGGCAAGGCGATTCAGCTGCACCCGCTGGTGTGTGAGGCGTTCAACGCCGACTTCGACGGTGACCAGATGGCCGTGCACCTGCCGCTGAGCGCGGAGGCGCAGGCCGAGGCCCGCATCCTGATGCTGTCCTCGAACAACATCCTGTCGCCGGCCTCCGGCCGGCCGCTGGCCATGCCGCGTCTGGACATGGTGACCGGCCTGTACTACCTGACCACCGAGGTCGACGGTGACAAGGGTGAATTCCAGGCCGCCGCAAAGGATTCCCCGGAGGTGGGCGTGTACTCCTCGCCGGCCGAGGCGATCATGGCCGCCGACCGCGGCGTGCTGTCGGTGCGGGCGAAGATCAAGGTGCGGCTGACGCAGTTGCGTCCGCCCGCCGAGATCGAGGCGGAGCTGTTCGGCGCCAACGGCTGGCAGCCGGGCGACGCCTGGATGGCCGAGACCACGCTGGGCCGGGTGCTGTTCAACGAGCTGCTGCCGGTGGGCTACCCGTTCGTGAACAAGCAGATGCACAAGAAGGTGCAGGCCGCGATCATCAACGACCTGGCCGAGCGCTACCCGATGATCGTCGTCGCGCAGACCGTCGACAAGCTCAAGGACGCCGGCTTCTACTGGGCGACCCGCAGCGGTGTCACGGTCTCGATGGCCGACGTGCTGGTTCCGCCGCGCAAGAAGGAGATCCTCGACCAGTACGAGGAGCGGGCCGAGAAGGTCGAAAAGCAGTTCCAGCGAGGCGCTTTGAACCACGACGAGCGCAACGAGGCACTGGTGGAGATCTGGAAGGAAGCCACCGACGAGGTCGGTCAGGCGCTGCGGGAGCACTACCCCAGCGACAACCCGATCATCACGATCGTCGACTCGGGTGCCACGGGTAACTTCACCCAGACCCGAACGCTGGCCGGCATGAAGGGCCTGGTGACCAACCCGAAGGGTGAGTTCATCCCGCGTCCGGTCAAGTCGTCGTTCCGCGAGGGCCTGACCGTGCTGGAGTACTTCATCAACACGCACGGCGCCCGAAAGGGCCTGGCGGACACCGCGTTGCGCACCGCCGACTCGGGATATCTGACCCGTCGTCTGGTGGACGTGAGCCAGGACGTCATCGTCCGCGAGCACGACTGCGAGACCGAGCGCGGCATCATCGTCGAGCTCGCCGAGCGTCAGGCCGACGGCACCCTGATTCGCGACCCGTACATCGAAACCTCGGCGTACGCGCGGACTTTGGGCACCGACGCGGTCGACGAGGCCGGCAACGTCGTCGTCGCGCGTGGCGAGGACTTGGGCGACCCGGAGATCGACGCCCTGCTGGCGGCCGGCATCACGCAGGTCAAGGTGCGCTCGGTGCTGACGTGCACCACGGGCACCGGCGTGTGCGCGACCTGTTACGGCCGCTCGATGGCGACCGGCAAGCTGGTCGACATCGGCGAGGCGGTCGGTATCGTCGCGGCCCAGTCCATCGGTGAGCCCGGCACGCAGCTGACCATGCGTACCTTCCACCAGGGTGGTGTCGGTGAGGACATCACCGGCGGTCTGCCCCGGGTCCAGGAGCTGTTCGAGGCCCGCGTCCCGCGCGGCAAGGCGCCGATCGCCGACGTCACCGGGCGGGTGCAGCTGGAGGAGGGTGAGCGCTTCTACAAGATCACCATCGTTCCCGACGACGGGAGCGAGGAGGTCGTGTACGACAAGCTCTCCAAGCGCCAGCGGCTGCGGGTGTTCAAGCACGACGACGGCTCGGAGCGGGTGCTGTCCGACGGCGACCACGTCGAGGTGGGCCAGCAGCTGATGGAGGGCTCGGCCGACCCGCACGAGGTGCTGCGCGTGCAGGGCCCCCGCGAGGTGCAGATCCACCTGGTCCGCGAGGTCCAGGAGGTCTACCGCGCCCAGGGTGTGTCGATCCACGACAAGCACATCGAGGTGATCGTCCGCCAGATGCTGCGCCGCGTCACCATCATCGACTCGGGCTCGACGGAGTTCCTGCCCGGCTCGCTGATCGACCGTGCGGAGTTCGAGGCGGAGAACCGTCGGGTGGTGGCCGAGGGCGGCGAGCCCGCCGCGGGCCGCCCGGTGCTGATGGGTATCACGAAGGCGTCGCTGGCCACGGACTCGTGGCTGAGTGCGGCGTCGTTCCAGGAGACCACGCGAGTGCTGACCGATGCGGCGATCAACTGCCGCAGCGACAAGCTCAACGGTCTGAAGGAGAACGTGATCATCGGAAAGCTGATCCCGGCGGGTACCGGTATCAACCGGTACCGCAACATCCAGGTGCAGCCGACCGAGGAGGCCCGGGCCGCCGCGTACACGATCCCGTCCTACGAGGATCAGTACTACAGCCCGGACTTCGGCCAGGCCACCGGTGCCGCGGTGCCGCTGGACGATTACGGGTACAGCGACTACCGCTAGTCGAGTCAACAACGAAAAGGCCCCGGGTTCGCCCGGGGCTTTTTCGTGCGCCGGGTGTCACGCCAGCGTGGCGATCGCGACCCAACGGTGCGCTGGTGTGACGCTCGCGTCGGTGACACGGCACTAGACTGGCCGCGTGCTCATCGGTTCACACGTTCACAACGACGACCCGCTGGCCGCCGCGCAGGCGGACGGCGCCGACGTGGTGCAGTTCTTCCTCGGCAACCCGCAGAGCTGGAAGAAGCCGAAGCCCCGCGACGACGCCGGCACGCTCAAGGCGTCGGCCGTTCCGCTCTACGTCCACGCGCCGTACCTCATCAACGTGGCATCGGCGAACAACCGCATCCGCATCCCGTCGCGCAAGATCCTGCAGGACACCTGCGACGCGGCCGCGGAGATCAACGCGACGGCGGTCATCGTGCACGGCGGCCATGCCGACGACGACGACATGGAGGCCGGCTTCGAGCGGTGGGTCAAGGCGCTGGACTACCTCGAAACCGACGTGCCGGTGTACCTGGAGAACACCGCCGGCGGCGACCACGCGATGGCGCGCTATTTCGACACCATCGGCAAGCTGTGGGATCACATCGGCGACAAGGGGATTGGCTTCTGCCTGGACACCTGCCACGCGTGGGCCGCGGGTGAGGCGCTGATCGACGCGGTCGACCGGATCAGGGCGCTGACCGGACGCATCGACCTGGTGCACTGCAACGACTCGAGGGATGCGGCGGGCTCGGGCGCCGACCGGCACGCCAACTTCGGCACCGGCCAGATCGACCCCGAGCTGCTCGTCGCGGTGGTCAAGGCCGCCGACGCGCCGGTGATCTGCGAGACCGCCGACGAGGGCCGCAAGGACGACATCGCGTTCCTGCGGGAAAAAACCAGCGGCTGAGTCGCGACCCGTGTTCGGCAGGCTCGCAACCCTTCTCGGGGTGGTCCTCCTGATCGCGGGTTGTTCGGCGGCGCCGCCCTCGGGCTTCGTCCAGGGCACCAGCCTGCACCACATCAACGCGGGCGGGCACGACCGCAGCTACCGGCTCTACGAGCCCGCCGGGGCGCCGGCGTCCGCTGCGCTCGTCGTCGTGCTGCACGGCTACTCCGGGAGCGCTCGGCAGGTCGAAAGGGATTACGGCTGGGACGAATTGGCCGATTCGGCCAAGTTCGTGGTCGCCTACCCGGATGGGCTGGAACGGGCCTGGAACGTCGACGGGGAGGGCTGCTGTGGGCGGCCGGGGCGCGAGGGCGTCGACGACGTCGCCTTCATCCGCGCGGCCGTCGCCGACATCGCCAAGAACGTCGGCACCGATCCGGCCCGGGTTTACGTCACCGGCATGAGCAACGGGGGCATCATGTCCTACACGCTGGCGTGCGCCACCGACATCTTCGCCGCGATCGGTCCGGTCGCGGGCACCCAGCTGACCGGCTGCCCGAGCCCGCGCCCGGCGTCGATCATGCACATCCACGGCACGGCGGATCGGCTGGTGCCCTACGCGGGCGGGCAGGGCTTCAGCGTCATCAACGGCCCGTCGGTGCCCAGCGTGAACACGTTCTGGCGCAACGTGGATCAATGTGGCAGCCCCGCCACCACCACCGACGGCCCGATCACCACGCTGACGGCGGGATGCTCGGGCAACCGCGGCGTCACGCTGATCACGATCGATCAGGGCGGCCACGAATGGCCCCCGTTCGCCACCCGGACGCTGTGGGACTTCTTCAGCGCACACCCGCGGTGACGTTCTGTTACACCTCTTGTGCGACTGTCGCAAAAATGTAACATGAGGGGCATGTCGGATACGCATGTCGTCACCAACCAGGTCCCACCGCTGGAGAACTACAACCCCGCGACCTCGGCGGTCCTCGCCGACGCCCTGATCCGCGAGGGTGGGGAGTGGGGTCTGGAGGAGGTGAACCAGGTCGGCGCGATCGCCGGCGGCCGCGAAGCCCAGCGGTGGGGCGAGCTCGCCGACCGCAACAGGCCCATCCTGCACACCCACGACAAATACGGTCACCGGGTCGACGAGGTGGAATACGACCCGGCCTATCACGAGCTGATGCGCACGGCGATCGCCAACGGCATCCACGCCGCGCCGTGGGCCGACGAGCGACCGGGTGCGCATGTGGTGCGGGCCGCCAAAATGTCGGTCTGGAATGTCGAGCCCGGCCACACCTGCCCGATCTCGATGACCTACGCCGTCGTCCCCGCCCTGCGCTACAACCCCGAACTCGCGGCGATCTACGAGCCGCTGCTGACCAGCCGCGAATACGATCCCGAGCTCAAGCCGGCGCCCACCAAGCGCGGCATCACCGCCGGCATGTCGATGACCGAGAAGCAGGGCGGCTCCGACGTGCGGGCCGGAACCACACAGGCCACCCCCAACGGTGATGGCAGCTACAGCCTGACGGGCC